>NZ_JBJZOJ010000002.1:0-221332 GCF_047200655.1 Streptomyces sp. MS06 | reverse complement strand
CGTATGACCCATGTTCGACTTGATCGAACCCAGCCACAGCGGTAGGTCGGCCGGGCGCTCCTGGCCGTACGTGGCGATCAGCGCCTGCGCCTCGATCGGGTCACCCAGCGTCGTCCCCGTCCCGTGGCCCTCGACCACGTCGACGTCGGACGGGGAGAGGCGCGAGCCGGACAGCGCCTGCTTGATGACGCGTTGCTGGGAGGGGCCGTTGGGCGCGGTGAAACTGCTGGAGGCGCCGTCCTGGTTGACTGCGCTTCCCCGTACCAGGGCCAGCACCGGGTGGCCGTTGCGACGCGCGTCCGACAGCCGCTCCACCAGGAGCATGCCCGCGCCCTCCGAGCAGCCCATGCCGTCGGCCGACTCGGAGAAGGACTTGCAGCGGCCGTCCTTCGCGAGCCCGCCCTGGGTGCTGAAGTAGACGAACATCTCGGGGTTGGACATGACGGTCACGCCGCCGGCGAGAGCGAGCGTGCAGTCGCCGCGGCGCAGCGCCTGTGCGGCGAGGTGCAGCGCGACCAGCGACGACGAGCACGCCGTGTCCACGCTGACCGCCGGGCCCTCCAGGCCCAGCGTGTAGGCGACCCGGCCGGAGACCAGGCTGCCGGCGCTGGAGCTGCCGGCTTCCCTGCCCTGAGCGTAGTCGTGGTACATCACGCCGGCGAAGACGCCGGTGCGGCTGCCCCGCAGGGCCAGCGGGTCGACGCCCGCCCGCTCGCACGCCTCCCAGGCGGTCTCCAGCAGCAGCCGCTGCTGCGGGTCCATCACCAGCGCCTCGTTCGGGCTGATCCCGAAGAAGTCCGGGTCGAAGTCAGCCGCATCGTGGAGGAAGCCGCCTTCGCGCGCATAGGTCTTCCCGGGGGTGCCGGGTTCCGGGGCGAACACCCCCGGATCCCAGCCGCGGTCGGACGGGAACCCCGACACCGCGTCCGCCCCGTCGGCCACCAGCCGCCACAGGTCCTCCGGCGAGGCCACACCCCCCGGATAGCGGCACGCCATCCCGACGATCGCGACGGACTCGTCGTCGGGCTTCCGTGCCGCTTCGGCGAGGCATCTGCGAGCGTCACGCAGCTCCGCGAGCGTGCGCTTGAGGTATTGCAGGAGCCGTTCCTCGTTGCTCACAGGTGGCCATCTCCTTCCACATGGGGTGTTGCAGCGGTGTCGACAGGGGGTCAGGCGCCGGTGTTGGACAGTCCGGGCCTGTGAGCGTCGTGCTTGAACAGCTCGCCGATCTGCGGGAACTGGGCGGCGGCCTGTTCCGACGTGAGCTGCGGCTTGTCCGGGCCGCGCATGACCGCCGCGAGGAGCGGCAGTGACATCAGCCGGCTCTGCGGGCTGCGCAGGGAGCTGACCTCGTACACCGCGCGAAGCACCTTCTCGTTGGCCGTGGCGGTACGCGCGTAGCGGGCGGCCATGTTCTGCTGCATGCCCGCACCGCGGACGGTGATGTTGGTCTGGACCCCGGGGAAGAACAGGTCGGTGGTGCTGGCCGCCTTCCAGGAGCCGAGGCCGGCCTTGGCGATGTCGTTCTGCACCGCGCGGGACAGGCCGGGGCGCAGGCCGTGCGTCTTGAGGCGGGTACGCAGCGCCAGGGCGCCGAAGGCGGCCATCGACATGCCGGTGGCGTAGTTGGGGCTGAGTACCATCACGGCGTCGCCGATGGCGAGGAAGCCGTCGGGGACGGGCAGCTTGTGGTACAAGCGCCGGCGGTTGGCGAGACCGCGGGAGCCGCGCACCTCCGTCAGCGGGCGGGCGGTGCCGATGAGGTCGGCGACGACCGGATCGCGCACTTCGCGGGCGAACTCCAGGAACTCCTCGTCTCCGGTGGGCGGCTGGCCTCCCTTGGTGCCGATCAGGGAGACGATCCACCTGCCGTCCTCCTGCGGCATGAACGCCGCGCCCTTCCCGGGCAGTCCGGTGCCGGGCACCGTCTGGATGAGGACGCCGGGGAAGTCCTTGGCCGCCTCGACGGGGGCCTCGTACTCGCGTCCGGCGTAGGCGAGTCCGGCGTCGACGTACTCCTCGACGACCGTGGGCAGTCCCAGGTCGGCAAGCCACTGGGGCGCCTTGGAGCGGTTGCCGGAGGCGTCGACGATCAGGGAGCCGGTGACGACCTCCTCGGAGCGGCCGGCGCGCTCGACGCGGACCCCGGTGACCCTGCCGGCGTCGCCGGTCAGGCCGACGGCCTTGGTGGACTCCAGGACGGTGACGGTCCCGTCGGACAGCACCTGGCCGCGGACGACGTGGTCGATCAGCGGCCGGCTGCACGCGATGGTGTACGACTCGTCGTCGAAGGTGCGGAACCAGCCCTCGGAGGACAGGGTGAGCAGGTCCCCGCCCATCCTGAGCCGGTGGGCGCCGGCCGCGGTGAGGCGGGCGACGGTACCGGGCAGGAGCTGGTCGAGCGCCTCGGCGCCACCCGCCATGAGCATGTGGTTCTGCCGGCCCTGGGGGAGGCCCCTGCGCTGCTGTGGGCCGTCCGGGTAGACGTCACCCTCGATGACGGTGACCTTGTCCGCGTGCCGGGAGAGCACCCGTGCGGCGAGCAGGCCCGCGAGGCCGCCGCCTATCACCACCGCTTCGGTCATCGCGCGCTGCCCGTCTCTGCGGTACGGCGCCGGGCTTCCTGCTCCAGCGCCTTGAACGTGCTGCGGGTGTCACCCTGGAACGCCTTCGCCCAGAACAGCCGGAAGACGGGGGTGAAGGGGCCGTGGACCTCGACGCGGCGGCTGACCTCGACCCGGCTCGGACCGGCTTCGCGGTAGTTGTTGATGATCAGCATCTTGCCGCCGGGCATCGGGGACTCGGTGGTGTAGGAGCGCTTGTCCTCGACCTTCACGAGCTTGAAGTAGCCGCGCTGGCGGGAGACCAGGCGGGAGATGGTCCAGCCGCCGCTGCCCGGCTCGAACGGGCCGTCGAAGCCGCACTGGAGGACGTGCGGGTCCCAGGTGGCCCAGGACGGTACGTCGGACACCGTCTGCCAGACCGCGTCGAGTTCGGCATCGATGGTGTCCGACTCTTCGAATGCGTACATGTCGGAATACCTCTCAGTTCCATTTCGCGGGAGAAGGGTGCGGTGTCGCGGCGCGAGAGGGCCCCGGCGCAGGGAGATCTGGTGGAACTTCCGCGCCGGGGCCAGTGCTTGGCCGCGCCTCGCGCACCGTGGGTAAGTGCCGCCGTTCCGCGGCGGCTCAGCTCTCGGTCGCGGGCGCCTGGTTCTGGAATTCCTCCATGTCGGTGCGGATGACGTAGTCGGACACGTCCACGTCGGAGTCCGTGATGCGTTCGAGTGCGTTCTTGACCGGTACGGCAAGGCGTTCCTGCTTGGCGGTCTCCTCCGCCTCGCGGCGCTCGGCGAATTCCGGCATGACCTCGCGGGCGAAGAGTTCCAGGGATTCGCAGATGTGCTCGTGCTTGTTGGCGCCGAGCTGCACCTGGAAGATGATCTCGTCGACGCCGGCTTCCTCCTGGACCCGGATCATGTCGGCGATCTTCTGCGGGGTGCCGATGCCGCGGCGGACCACCATGTCCATGCGGGCCGCGTTCTCCGGCGGGACCGGCGGCCGCTTGGCGAACTCCGTGCGCAGGTCGGTGGTGCCGGGGCGGTGGGCGCCCTGCACGTAGAAGTGCATGAAGGAGTTGACGTAGAAGTCGACACCGCCGAGGGCCCGCTCGTAGGCGGTCTCCTCGTCGGTGTGGCACAGGAACGGCAGCGCGACGGCGAAGTTGGCGTTGACGGCCTTGCCGACGGGCACGCATTCGTCGGACTCGAGGATCCGGTAGTAGGCCGCGACGCGCTCCTTGGCCTCCTCGGGCGTCATGAACGCGAAGGAGAGGGCGCCGACGCCGTTGCGGGCGGCGGTCTCGACGGTCTCGGGGGAACTGCAGGCGACCCACAGCGGCGGGTGCGGCTTCTGCTTCGGCTTGGGCAGTACGTTGCGCGGGGGCATGTCGATCCACTGGCCCTGATGTCCGGTGAAGGGCACCTCGGTGAACATGCGGGTGATGACGCCTATCGCCTCGCGCCACTGGTCGCGCTTGGTGGCGCGGTCGATCCCGAACGCGCCGAGTTCGTGCTGGGTGCTGCCCTGTCCGGAGCCGAACTCGACGCGGCCGCCCGAGACCAGGTCCAGCATGGCGATGCGTTCCGCGACGCGCGCCGGGTGGTTGACGGCCGGCGGCAGGGTGACGATTCCGTGGGCGAGACGGATGTTCTTCGTACGCGCGGCGGCCGCGGCGAGGAACACCTCGGGGGCGGAGGAGTGGGAATACTCGTCGAGGAAGTGGTGCTCGGACGCCCACACGGTGTCGAAGCCCAGCCTGTCGGCGAGTTCGATCTGATCAAGGGCCTCGTTGACCACCTTTTCCTCACCGTCCTCGCTCCACGGGCGAGGATTCTGCAGGAGATATATCAGACCGAAGCGCATGCTCGCTCCTCATCGTCGACAGGAATTTCACCGCTGCCGGAAGACGGAATCCATGGTTTTCACCGGCCACTTCCTCGCAGAGGACTCCCTGTGGAAGCAGGCTCGGCCACGGTATGAGGAGAGCGTTCTCGACCGCTCCCCCTACGAGCCCCTTAGAAGCCCTTACCGCACCCGTCGGGGTGCGGTAAGGGGGAGGAGTGCGCCGACGCCGCGAGCCGCATGTGCCGCCGGAGGCGGTGGCCCGGCGACCCCTACGGCGCGCACCGTTCCCCCTAATGCGGCCCGGGCGGATTCGGCCGTGTTCGGGCAGCGCCCCGAAGGGCCGTCGTCGCGGGTGCTCTATCCGCGGCTCCGCCGCGACGGGGGTCCCCGGGCCGGAGCGAAGCCGAGAACCCGGGTGAGCGGTCGATCCACCACCATAATGCCGCGGATGGCAGGCGGTGGCTCGCGGCACCCGCGGCGGAGCGCTCGGTCGCGGTCGCGGTCGTGCCCTGTCAGGCACCGGGCACGACCGGTGTCAGGCACCGGACCGCTAACCACCCCGGCGGAACGGGCCTGCCGGGGCGGTCGGGGGCGGGATGGTCGTGGGCGTCGCGTGCGTTCGGTGCCCGACCGCCCGGGTTCGGTGCGCGTTCCAGCCCGACGACCGGAGTCCGGTGCTCGCCGGGGCACCGAAGGCGGACGGTCAGTGCGCGCGGGTCTCCTCCGCGAGGACCTCGCAGGGCAGCTCGATGGTCACGGTGGTGGGGCCGCCGGGCGGGCTGTTGAGGGCGAGGACCCCGTCGAAGGCACCGAGCCTGCGCTCCGTGCCGGTGAGCCCGGTGCCGCGGGTGGGGTCGGCGCCGCCCTTGCCGTCGTCGGTCACCGTGATGCGCAACATGCCGTCCTCGTGCCGCATGTCGATCCAGATGCGCTGCGCCTCGGCGTGCTTGGCCACGTTGGTCAGCATCTCGGACACCGCGAAGTAGGCGGCCGCCTCCACCGGAGCCGCCAGTCGTCCCACGGACTCGATGCCGACCTCGGTCCTGATGTGGCTGCGCAGCGCAAGCGCCCGCACCGCGTCGCCCAGCCCGCGTTCGGCGAGGACCGGCGGGTGGATGCCCCGCACCAGCTGGCGCAGTTCGTCCAGTGCCTCGGCGGAGAACTTACGGGTCTCCGCGAGCATCTGGACGGCCTTGTCGGGGTCGGTGCGCACCAGGTGCTCGATGGTGCCGAGGCTCATGCCCATCGCCACCAGGCGGGCCTGCGCCCCGTCGTGCAGGTCGCGCTCGATACGGCGGAGTTCGGCGGCGGAGACGTCGACGGCGTCGGCCCTGCTCTCGGTGAGACGCTCGATGCGGAGTTCCAGCGCACGCTCCTGGTTCGGGGCGAGGAACGCCTTGGTGAGCAGGCCGTGAGCGCGCACCAGGGCGGGGTCGTAGCGCAGTCCGGCGGCGATGACGAGGACTCCGAGCCCGGCTGCGGCGAAGGCGGTGAGCTGGCTGTCGACCGGGATGAACCCGTACCAGTAGCCGACGTCGCGCATGGGCCGCCAGACGCCGGCTGCGAGGACGAAACCCCACGCACCGTAGGCGATCAGGCCGGCGGCGAAGATCCCCAGAGCGAAGCCCGCGATCGGGTCGACGATCAGCCACAGCAGGTCCCGCCAGGTCGCGGGATCCTTCAGGAGCCATTCGCAACGCTGCGACATGCCCACCAGCCCGCCTTCGAACCGCGGCGGGGTGCGGTAGGGCACCGGAACATCCACTCCGCTCCACTTGCCGGCCAGACCGCGGCGGAAGGTGGCGTTGGCGCGGACGGCGCGCATGATCCAGGGGGTTGTGAGGACGCCGAGCCCGACGACGATGAGCGTGATCGAGACCACCGAGAGGCAGAACAGTACGAGCGAGAACGCCATGGACAGCAGGGCCAGGGCCAGGCCTCTCACTGAAGCCGTCAATCCGGCCCGAACGTTCATGTCGCCTCCCGTTGTCGAGGTGTGCCGGACCCGCCGTGCCGGCGGAGACCGGGGAACCGTTCTCGTACGTGTCCTACTCTGCCCGCGCCGCGGGCCGCGGGCACTGGTTCCAAACCCCGATTCGAGGGTGTACCCACCCCCACCCCCACCCCGCCCCCGTTCATCGCCGTCCGAGCGAGGTCCGCTCCCGGCGTGCCTTTCGGGCTCGCGGCGTACCCACGACGTGGGGCAGCGGCGTGCCTTCGGGAAGCGGCGCATGCGGTTCGGCGTCGATGCCGACGACGCCCCTCGGTTCCGTCGCGCGGGCAGGGCCGCCGGCCTCACCGCGGCCGAGGCACCGCGCCGGACGGGCCGGCCCGTGCGCTCGGGGACCGCCTCGGCCGCGGACTCGCCGGCCGAGCAGGGCCCCGGAAACCACGGAACCCCCGTCTGACCAGGTCAGCGGGGGTTCTGACCCCGAGGGGTCCGGTAGGCCCTGTGGGACTCGAACCCACATCCAATGGATCAAAAGTCCTGGCCGAAGCTTGCCGGGTGCTTCCGAGCGGTGCTTCAGGGTCCGAAACCACCTGGTCAGATCGCATCCGTCGTGCGGCGCGATCCACCTCATGGCGACTTGTACTCCACCATCCGCTCACGCCGCTCACGCAGAAGAGCCTGCTGGCCAGCGGCTCGACGAGCAGATCCGCGACGAGGTCGCCAGCGCCCTCAACTGGTGTGAGCGGCCGGACCTCTACCGCGCCGGCCCTGGTTCCCCCTGTTCGGTGTTCGCTGGCCCCGGGAAAGACCCACCATTCACGACGCCCGCCCGCGGTCACAGCAGTTCGGGCCGCTGCCACTCGGCACCGAGGACGTGGTGGTCGAGGAAGTTCAGGAACGCCTCGTACCAGACCTGGATGTGGCCCGGGGTGAGGATCCAGTGGTTCTCGTCCGGGAAGTACAGGTACTTCGCAGGCACCTCGAACCGCTGCAGATCCTGGAAGAGCGCGGCGCCCTGGCCGACCGGCACGCGGTAGTCCTTCGCACCGTGGATGACCAGCATCGGCGTACGGATCTTCGCGGCGTCCAGGTACGGCGAGTGCGCCTCGTACCGCTCGGGCCGGGTCACCGGGTCCCCGAAGATGCACCGGAAGTACCAGGGCGCGTCGGTGTCGCCCTGGAAGGACCGCAGGTCCCACAGGCCCGCGTGGCTCACGATCGCCTTGAACCGATCGGTGCTCGTGGCGACCCGGTTGGCCATGTAGCCGCCGTAGGAGCCGCCCCCGAGCGCGGTGCGCGCGGCATCGATGTCGTCACGGGCCTCGGTTGCGTCGGTCAGCGCCATCACGTCCGTGTACGGGACCCCGCCCCACTGCCCCCAGCCGCGCCGGTGGCCCTGCTGACCGTAGCCGGTCGACAGGGCCGGGTCGGGCAGCAGCACCGCGTAGCCGCGGGCCGCGAACGGCCACGGGTTCCACCGCCAGGTCCAGCCGTTCCAGCTGCCCTGCGGCCCGCCGTGCACGGCGACGAGCAGCGGCGCGGGGTTCTCGGCCGACGCGCCCTCGGGCAGCACGAGCCAGCCGCGCAGCCGGTACCCGTCCGCCGCGTCGGCGTGCACCTCGGTGAGGGTGCCCGGCAGCGCGTCGAACGCACCGGGGGCGGGCAGCTCGACCGGCGTCTGATCGGCGGCGCCGGCCTCGAACCTGACCGGCCGCGGCGGCGAGTCGATCGCGTTGCGCAGCGCGTACAGCGTCTGCCCGTCGGGGGCCACGCAGAGCGAGCCGTACGCGCCCGAGGCGGTGAGCCGGGTCACGGTGCCGTCCGCGTCCCGCCGGAAGACGGGCGCGTGCCCCTCCACATCGGCCACGAAGAAGAGGGCGTCGTCGGCCGGCGAACAGACGGCGCCGACGGGCCAGTTGTCGAACCCGGGCAGCAGATCGACGGCCTCGCCGCCGTCCACGCCGACCCGGACGAGCGTCATGTCCATCGACTCGTCGTAAGTCGGCCACGTCATCCGCGAGCACACGACCGCCGAGCCGTCGTGGGTGAACACCGGCGCCTCGTAGAGGTGCTCCACATCGCCCAGGACGAAGACCTCCTCGCCGGTGGCCGCGTCTGCCACCACCACGGCAGTGCGGTTCTCGGCGGGCACCCGGCCGGGTACGAACCGGGTGTAGGCCACTCGCGTCCCGTCGGGCGACAGCGCCACATCCCCGGGGCGCTCGAGGCCGACGCCCTGCCCGCCGGCGTCGACCGCGGCGCCCTCGGCCCCCGCGCGCACGAAGGTGTGCTGTGCCTCGGGGCCGAGATCGCGGTCCCAGGCGCGGGTCGGCCCGGCCTCGTACAGGATCGCGGTGACCTTCGCGTCCTTGCGCGCCGTGCGCAGCTTGCCGTGCGCGTCGGCGTCGGCGGCCCCGGGCAGCAGCCCGGCGGTGTGGGCCAGCGCGCCGGAGTCCCGGGCGACGGTGAACGCGGTGATCCCGCCCGGGTGCCGGGCCACGACGGCGGCCTCACCACGCCCGGGCAGCGCCCACAGCGCGGCACCCTCGTGCTTGCCCTCCTCACTGTCGTCCTCGCGTTCCGACAGGAAGTACAGCACCCCGTCCGGGCCGAACGCGGGCCCGGACTCGCCCTTCCCCGACCGGGTCAGGCGCAGCGCCTCGCGCGCCCCGGCCGGATCGATCTCCCACAGCCCGGACACGAACCTGGTCCGGTCCTCCGACAGCGTCTGCACGACGGCGACGAGACGGCCACCGTCGGCGGACAGCGCAAGGGAATTGACGCGAGGCTGGGCGAGGAACGCTGGCAGGCCGTGGAAGGCGGTCGTGCCACCGGGGATCGCAGACATGCGGACCATTCTTGCTCGCGGAGGAGGTGGTGAACAGCGGACTACGGGCGCCGCCCGTCAGGGGTGTCTGCCGCCCGTCCTGCGAAACGCAGAGATCCCGCCCGATCGAAGTGATCGGACGGGATCCCGTCAACCGCCTACGAGCTGAATCGTGAACGGCGCTGCAGTTGCGGTGGACCATCCGGGATTCGACGGCGAGGAGGCCTCGTGGACGGCGACCGAGCGGGGCGCACGTGCATCGTCCGGGCCTTCAGGCGTATTCGGCGTATGCGCGAAGTGGCGACACCATGGTGGCGCACACCCTGGACAGGCTGGGGCGCCGGCCCGCCCGTCGGTCACCCGGCACAGTCGCTCACGCACAGACCCCTGCACCTCGAAGCGCCCCGACCGAAAAAACCGATCGAGGCGCTCCTTCGCAGGTCAGAGGGCTTCTCCCTCCCCCGCCACCGGTAGGCCCTGTGGGACTCGAACCCACAACCAATGGATTAAAAGTCCACTGCTCTGCCAATTGAGCTAAGGGCCCTGGCGATGTTGCTCCCCCGAGCATAGCCGGACGAAGCCGCGTCTCCGATCCGGTATCCGGTACACGTCGCGTCGCCGGGGTCGACGGGCGGTTCCGGCGGCGGAGGACGGAGTTCGTCTGACGGCACGACAGACGGCACGCGGGGACCGGCCCCAAGCCGTCCCCCGATCCCTCGAGCCGCCCCTCGGCCCGCCGAGGGCGCCGAAGGCCTGCCGAGGCCCGTCGGGGCGCCCCGGCCCCTCCCGACGCCCTCCCGATGCCCTCCCGACGTCCGGGGGACCTCTCGCACCGATGTCTCGGTACAACGTCCCGGAGCCGCCTCATCCGACCCGTCCCGTCCGACCGCGCGCGGCACGACCGGACCGACCGAACCAGCTGAACAGACCGCACCGGCAGAACAGGCCGAACCAGCTGAACAGGCCGGACCGGCAGGCCGAACAGGCCTAACATGCCGGACGGGCCGGACCGGTGCGGTTTCCCGGAGAACGCGGCAGGGCCCGCACGAACCACGTCGTGCGGGCCCTGGCCCAGGCTGTGAGCGGGTGAGGCGTCAGCTGTTGCGCTTCCAGCGCGGCTTGTCCTCGCGGCGGCCGTGCGTGCCACCGCCGCGGTGCTCGTCGCGGCGCCCGTGGGGGCGCTCGTGGCCACCGGAACGGAAGCCGGGACGCTCACGGTTGTAGGGGCGGTCGCTGCCGCGGTGCCCGCCACGCTCGTCGCGGCGGAACCCGCCGCGCTCGCCGTCGCGGCGGTCGAAGCCGCGGCCACCCCGCTCGCGGTCGCGGTCGCGGTCGCGGTCGAACCGGCCGTCGCGGTCGAACGGGCGGCGCTCGTCGCGGCGGAAGCCGCCCCGCTCGCCGTCCCGGCGCTCGAAGCCGCGGCCACCCCGCTCGCGGTCGCGGCCCCGGTCACGATCGCGGTCGAAGGAGCGGCGCTCGTCGCGGCGGTCGAAGGAACGGCCACCGCGGTCGCCGTCCCGACGGTCGGAACCACGGTCGCGGTCCCGCTCGAACGGGCGGCGCTCGTCGCGGCGGTCGAAGGAACGGCCACCGCGGTCGCCGTCCCGGCGGTCGGAACCACGGTCGCGGTCCCGGCCGAAGCCGCCGCGCTCGCCCCGGTCCTCGCGACGCTCGCGGCGCTCGTACGGCGAGGCCGCGGGAGTGCGGTCGGTCCGCTCGGCGCGGTCCCGGGCCACCGGCTGCTCCGGCACCGCGGCGGCCTCGGACTCGACCGCCTCGGCCAGTACGGCCTGGGCCTCGGCGACGGCGGCCGCCGGGTCCTCGCCGCGCTCACGGGCAGCCTTGGCGACGAGCCGGTCGGACTCCTCGCGCAGTTCGGCCGCCCTCCGCTGGGCGCGCTCCAGCTGCTGGGTGAGCTGGGACACCTCGCGCTCGGCCTGCTGGGCGGCGTTGCCCGCGGACTCCGCCTGGACCTCGGTCATGGACCGGGCACCGGTGATCTCGGCGACCTCCGGGTCGAAGGCCGCGCCGCCCTGGATGACGTGGCGCAGGGCGTCCACGCCCGCGTCCTCCATCAGGCGGAAGATCTGCCGCCGCTGGTGCGGCAGGGCCAGCGACACGACGGTGCCGGTGCGGCCGGCGCGCGCCGTGCGGCCGGCGCGGTGCAGGTAGTCCTTGTGGTCGCCGGCCGGGTCCACGTTGAGGACCAGGTCGATGCCGTCGACGTGGATACCGCGGGCCGCCACGTCGGTCGCGACGAGGACGTTGACGTAGCCGTCCTTGAAGTCGGCCAGCGTGCGCGTCCGGGCGCCCTGCGTCATTCCGCCGTGCAGCGCGTCGGCCCGCGCACCGGCGTCCCGGAGCTGCTCGGCGACCCGGTCGGCGCCCAGCTGGGTGCGCACGAAGATGATGGTGCGGCCCTTGCGGGAGGCGATGGCGGCGGTGACCGGCGCCTTGTCCTTGGGCTTCACCACGAGGATGTGGTGCGACATGGTCGTGACCGCGCCCTGGGCCGCGTCGACCTCGTGCGAGACCGGCTCGTCGAGGTAGCGGTCGACGAGGGTCTTGATCTCGTTCTCCATCGTCGCGGAGAAGAGCATCCGCTGGCCGCCGGAGGGCACCTGGTCGAGGAGTTCCGTCACCTCGGGCAGGAAGCCCAGGTCGGACATCTGGTCGGCCTCGTCGAGAACGGCGATCCGCACGTCCTCCAGCGAGCAGGCGCCGCGGTTGATGAGGTCGCGCAGTCGGCCCGGGGTGGCGACCAGCACGTCCACGCCCTTCTCCAGGGCGTAGATCTGGTTGCCCATCGAGGTGCCGCCGCACACGACCTTCATGCGCAGGCCGAGGACGTCGCCGTACGGCTGGAGCGCGTCGGCGACCTGCATGGCCAGCTCGCGGGTCGGGGTGAGGATGACGGCGCGGGGGCGCTTCTTCTCGGTGCGGCCGCCGGACAGCAGCGCCAGCGTCGGCAGGCCGAAGGAGAGGGTCTTGCCGGAGCCGGTGCGGCCGCGGCCCAGGATGTCCTTGCCGGCCAGGGCGTCCGGGATGGTCGCGGCCTGGATCGGGAAGGGGGTGGTGACGCCGTTCTGGGCGAGCTTGCGGACGACGCCCTCGGGCAGGCCGAGGTCGGCGAAGGTGATCTCGGGAGCGTCACCGGCTCCCTCGGCGGCGGGCTCGTTCTCGGGCACCACAGCGTGTTCGGTACTGGCAAAGGACATGCGAATGCGAAACCTTCCGGAGTCTCGTCGGCACGCGCCCGTCAACTCCGTGAATCGCATCCGACCGCCTCAATGCGGTCCGCCACGGCAAGGGAGAGTACGCGCCACACGGCGCGCTCTGCGACGGCGCCGGGCAAATGGGATCAAACGATCTACCACCATACGCACCCCTCACCCCGGAAGGCAAACCGAGCCGTCCCACCCGCGCCGACCCGCCGGCGGCGCCGCTCCCGGGCCCGCCGCTCGCCCCACCACTCGCCCCGTCGCGACCCGCTCACCGCATCCAGGCTCAACCGTCCGCCGACCGAACGCCGTTGAGCCGTCCGCCCGGGCCCGGAGGGCGCCGGATGCAGGACACCGGGCGCCCCGGCACCAGGCCTCGGGCGCGCCGGGCATCCGGTCGGTCGGGCCTCCGATGCCGGACGTCGGAGCTCCGGCGCAAGACGTCGGAACTCCGGCGCAGGACGTCGGATGGGACGCGCCAGGCGCGCGACCACCGGCAGACCCCGCAGATCCACCGGCCGCCCCTCCGCCGGAGCCGGCACCCACCGGACGCACGGAGCCGGCACCCACCGGGCGCACTCACGCCGGCGTCCCGGCTGCCGGGGCCGGCTCCTGCTGGGCGAGCTGCACACCGGTCACCCCGGCCGTCCCGTGCGCCGACGAGGACGGCTCCGCGGACGGCGGCGCGGACGACTGCGAGGGCTGCGGAGACGGCTCTTCGGTCGGCTCCGGCGACGGACCGGACCGGGTGGGGCTCGGCTGCGCCGGGCTCGCGGAGGGGGTGCCCGCGGGCGCCCCGCTCCGCGTCGTCTCCGGCGAGGCGGCGGCAGCGGCATCGGCGCTCACGCTCGCCTCCGCCGACGGCGAGGCCGAGGCGGCCGGCGCCGACTGCCCCGCCTTGGCATCCTCCGCGTGCCCGTGCCCTTCGCCCCGGCCCGCCGCACCGCCGCGCACGTGCGGGTGGCCCGGCGCCGCCGCACCGCCGTCGGGCTGCGCACCGCCCTGCCGCACCGCCGGCTGCGACGGCAGGCTCCCGCCCCCGCCCCCCACGCTCATGCACCCTGCGGCGGCGGTGACGCCCAGGACGGCGGCGGCCAGGCGGACGGGCAGGTTCAAGGGGCGCACGGGGCCACCTCCGGGGCGTGAGGGAGAGTCAACATGCCCAACTCCCGTCACCCGTGTCAGGACACGCGCGGGTGTGCCGGGGTCCCCTAGCCGTACCCGAGGGCGTGCAGCCGGGCGTCGTCGATGCCGAAGTGGTGGGCGATCTCGTGCACCACGGTGACCTCGGTCTCCGCGACCACGTCGTCACGCGTCGTGCACATCCGCAGCGTCGGCCCCCGGTAGACGGTGATGCGGTCCGGCAGCACCCCCGCGTACCACTCGCCCCGCTCCGTCAGCGGGATCCCCTCGTACAACCCGAGCAGCCCGGGGTCGTCGGCCGGCGGTTCGTCCTCCACGAACACCGCCACGTTGTCCAGCAGCCGCATCAGTTCCGGGGGGATCCGGTCGAGGGCCTCGGCGACCAGTTCCTCGAACTCCTCGCGCGTCATCTCCAGCACACGGCCATTGTCCGGCACGACACCGCGCACGGGGGCGCATCCTGGACCCGTGCGAGAACACGAACAGGAACCCGGACGGGAACGCGGGCGGGAGGGCGGACGGAGGGAGCGAAGCAGGGCGAGGGGCGCAGCGCGGGGCGCACGCGGACCGGCACCGCATACCCGGGCCCCATCCGGGCATACGGGACCAATGGCCCGCGTCCGTGTCGCAGCCCTGACCTGCCTGAACCGTGTGAACCGATTCCGCAGGGCGTTCTTTGCCGCCCTCGCCCGACTGCTCCGCCGCCGTCGCCGCGCACCGCGCCTCGAGCTGGCACCCCGGCAGAACCCGTGGGTCCAGGCCTTCGGGCTGGTCGGCGTGGTCATCGTCGGCGCGTGGCTGGGCCTGCTGATCGTCGGGAACGTGCGCACCCCGGTGGGCCCCATGGACACCACCATGACCCTCCGCCCGTCCCTGACCGGCGGCACCAAGATCAACGTGTCGCCGCTCGGCGCGCTGCAGCTCGACAGCCACCACGCGCCGCTGCGCCTGGACGTCAACGTCGACCGGCTGGACCCCGTCCGCTCGCAGGCCCTGGTGGACCATCCCGACCGTTTCTCGGGGCTGCAGCACGAGGTCACCCGGGACGTCGAGCACGGCACCCGCGACCTGGCGGTGCGCTCCTCCGTCGCGGTCGTCGCCGGCGCCACCGCCCTCGGCCTCGCGGTCTACCGCCGGCCCCGGCGGGCCCTCGCCGCGGGGGGCCTGGCGCTGAGCCTGCTGGCCGCCTCCGCCGGCATGGCGTACGCCACCTGGAACCCGAAGTCGGTGCTGGAGCCGAAGTTCTCCGGACTGCTGTCCTCCGCGCCCTCCGTGGTCGGCAACGCGCGCAACATCGTCACCGAGTTCAACGTCTACCAGCAGGAGTTGGCACGGCTGGTGACGAACGTGACCAAGCTCTACGACGTCACGTCCACGCTGCCCGCCTACCGCCCGGACCCCACCACCATCCGGGTGCTGCACGTGTCGGACATCCACCTCAACCCGGCGAGCTGGAAGATCATCGCCTCCCTGGTGCAGCAGTACAAGGTCAACGTGATCGTCGACTCGGGCGACACCATGGACCACGGCACCGCGGCGGAGAACGGCTTCCTGGATCCGATCCAGCACCTGGGCGCCCCCTACGTCTGGGTGCGCGGCAACCACGACTCCCGTGTCACCCAGCGCTACCTCCTGGGTCTGCAGAACGTGCACGTCCTGGACGACGGACGCGCGGTGACCGTCGCCGGCGTGCGCTTCGCGGGCATCGGGGACCCGCGGTTCACCCCCGACCGGTCGGTCTCGCCGGGCGGCGACGCGGCGGAGCGGCTGGCCGGGGCGAGACTGGCCTCGGCGCTGCGGGACCAGCAGGCGGCGGGCGCCCCCGTGGACGTCGCGGTGGCCCACGAGCCGGTCGCGGCCCGGGAGACCGACGGCGAGGTGCCGCTCGTGCTGGCCGGGCACATCCACCACGAGAAGACGGAGATCATGCGGTACGGGACCCGGCTGCGGGTCGAGGGCTCCACCGGCGGCAGCGGACTGCGCGCCGTGGAGGGCAAGTACCCCGACCCGATCGAGGCGTCGATCCTCTACCTCGACCGGACCACGCACCGCCTCCAGGCCTGGGACGAGATCCACCTGGGCGGTCTGGGGCTGACGACGGCCGAGGTCAGCCGGCACCTGCCGAAGGAGAACCAGCCGGGCGCGTCCCCCTCCCCGACACCCTCCACCGGCCCCTCGGACGGCTCCTCCACCGGCCCCTCACCCCGCGCCACGACCGGTTCCTCCGCCGGTGCCTCGCCGGGCGGGTCGGCGACCGGGCCGGCCGAACGCCCGCGGAGCGGCTCGGCGAGCCCCGCACCGGCCCCCTCCCCCACCCGGCCGGCCACAGCCCCGTAGACGGCCCCGGCCCGGCCGGGATCCGGGCCGGGATCCCGGTCCGGAAACCGTTTTGGCGATACCTCCCGCCATCCCATATGCTTCTCACGTCCCCGACGCGCTGAGAAGCGCCCAGGCGGGCCGATAGCCCTCATCGTCTAGCGGCCTAGGACGCCGCCCTTTCAAGGCGGTAGCACGGGTTCGAATCCCGTTGGGGGCACGCGTCACCGTGTGCGACACTGTCGTACGCAGCAGCTTGGTCCTGTGGAGCAGTTTGGAGTGCTCGCCACCCTGTCAAGGTGGAGGCCGCGGGTTCAAATCCCGTCAGGACCGCTGAGGTTTGCGAAAGCCTCGACGGCTGGGTAGCTCAGTTGGTACGAGCGTCCGCCTGAAAAGCGGAAGGTCGCCGGTTCGACCCCGGCCCCAGCCACAGCGCTGAACAGCGAGAAGACCTCCGCCGGGATTCCGGCGGGGGTCTTTCGTCACCGTCCTGGCGACAGTACGACGGCAGTGGGTCTCAGGTCGGCTCTGCTGGAAGAGCTTGCCGAGCTGCGTCAACGCCTTCCGCTTCTCCTCCGCCGACGCGTGGACGCACACGCCGAGGGTGACCTGAACAGCCACGGCTCCAGGAGCGACGGGGAAGACGGCCGCTCACCCACCCGCCTTCACCCCGGCACGGAGCGTGGCGCACGCTTGCGAGGAGCCGGCGGAGAGGGAACTGATCATGTTGTCCGCGAGTGATCTCGAGGCTTGCTTCGGTGCGCCTCGCGGCTACTCCACGGTGGATGCCTGGGAAGAGATGGAGGCTTCGACGGGGCCGCTGCCCATGGACTACAAGGAGTTCGTGGCGGCGTTCGGTCCGGGCACCATCGGCCGTTTCCTGCACGTGCTGCATCCGCAGTCCGTCACGCTCGACATGTTCGAAACGATTGAGCGCATGGCTCCGCTCCACCAGGAGCTCTTTCCCGACACGATTCCCCACCCGGTGTTCCCTCGGGACGACGGCGGCATGGTCCAGTGGGCGAGCACGGCGGAAGGCGACGCCTGCTTCCTGGTCCAGGGCACCGAGGGCACATGGCGCATCGGAGTCTGGTTCCGCCAGTGGGCCCGGTGGGAGGAGTACGAGGAGAGCGTCCCGGTCTGGCTCGTCCGCCAAGCCGGAGGCAAGCTCACCGTTCCCGGCCTGCCACTGCACCTGCACGGTGGCTTCGTTCCCACCGACTGAGCCACGGCGCCGTGAGCCGCCCGAGTCGCAATCGGTCGAGCGGCCCACTGATGTCCGACACCGGCCGCTGACGCCGGCAGCGGTGGACAACGACGGACGGGAGCGGATGCCGGCGGACCGTCAGTCCTTCCCGGCAAAAGCGTTCGCCAGGAATTTCCCGGGGATGAGATCCTGGATCCCGTATGTCTACGCACCCTGCCCCCGCCCTCGGCTCCCTCGCCGCCCGCCTGACCGAGCTTTCCCTGCGCGATGCGCACCGGCTCGGGCGCAGGCTCGAAGGCGCGCGCAAGATCCGCAAGCCGGAGGCCCGTGCCGCCGTCCTCGCCGAGATCGAGGCGGAGGTCGCGAAGGCCGAGGCGCGGATGGGCGCGCGGCGCGGCCGCCTGCCCGCCGTCAGCTACCCCGAGCAACTGCCGGTGAGCCAGAAGAAGGACGCGATCGCCGAGGCGATCCGCGATCACCAGGTGGTCATCGTCGCCGGTGAGACCGGGTCCGGGAAGACCACGCAGATCCCGAAGATCTGCATGGAGCTGGGGCGCGGCGTGCGGGGCCTGATCGGGCACACGCAGCCCCGCCGGATCGCCGCGCGGACCGTCGCCGAGCGGGTCGCGGAGGAGCTGCGGACCCCGCTCGGGGAGGCCGTCGGCTGGAAGGTGCGGTTCACCGACCAGGTCGATCCGGACGCCACCTTCGTCAAGCTGATGACCGACGGGATCCTGCTCGCGGAGATCCAGACCGACCGCGAGCTGCGCGCCTACGACACGATCATCATCGACGAGGCCCACGAGCGGTCCCTCAACATCGACTTCCTGCTCGGGTACCTCGCGCAGCTGCTGCCCAGGCGGCCCGACCTGAAGGTCGTCATCACCTCCGCGACGATCGACCCCGAGCGGTTCTCGCGGCACTTCGGCGACGCGCCGATCATCGAGGTCAGCGGGCGGACGTACCCGGTGGAGGTGCGGTACCGGCCGCTGCTGGAGGAGGACGGCGACGAGGCCGACCGGGACCAGATCACCGCGATCACCGACGCCGTCGAGGAACTGATGGCGGAGGGGCGGGGCGACATCCTGGTCTTCCTCTCCGGGGAGCGGGAGATCCGCGACACCGCGGACGCGCTGAACCGGAAGAAGTACCGGTTCACCGAGGTGCTCCCGCTGTACGCCCGGCTGTCGCACGCCGAGCAGCACCGGGTGTTCCAGCCGCACACCGGCCGCCGGATCGTCCTGGCGACGAACGTGGCGGAGACCTCGCTCACCGTCCCCGGCATCAAGTACGTCATCGACCCCGGCTTCGCGCGCATCTCCCGCTACAGCCACCGCACCAAGGTGCAGCGGCTGCCCATCGAGCCGATCTCGCAGGCCAGCGCCAACCAGCGCAAGGGCCGCTGCGGGCGGACCAGCGACGGTGTCTGCATCCGGCTGTACGGCGAGGACGACTTCCTCGCCCGGCCGGAGTTCACCGACGCGGAGATCCTGCGGACGAACCTGGCGTCCGTCATCCTGCAGATGACGGCGGCCGGCCTGGGCGAGATCGAGAAGTTCCCCTTCATCGACCCGCCGGACCACCGCAACATCCGGGACGGTGTGCAGCTGCTGCAGGAACTGGGTGCGCTCGACCCGGCGCAGCAGGACCCGCGCAAACGGCTCACGCAGACCGGGCGGAAGCTGGCCCAGCTGCCCGTCGACCCGCGGCTGGCCCGGATGGTGCTGGAGGCGGACCGGAACGGCTGCGTCCGCGAGGTCATGGTCATAGCGTCCGCGCTGTCCATCCAGGACCCGCGGGAGCGCCCGGCCGACAAGCAGACGCAGGCCGACCAGCAGCACGCCCGCTTCCGCGACGAGACCAGCGACTTCCTGGCCTTCCTCAACCTGTGGCGGTACGTGCGGGAGCAGCAGAAGGAGCGCGGCTCCTCGTCCTTCCGCCGGATGTGCAAGCAGGAGTTCCTGAACTTCCTGCGCATCCGCGAGTGGCAGGACATCTACAGCCAGCTCCGCACGGTCGCCAAGCAGATGGGCATCCACCTCGACGAACGCGACGCCGACGCCGACCGCGTCCACCTCTCCCTCCTCGCGGGACTGCTGTCCCACGTCGGCATGAAGGACGTACGGGAGAACAAGGACCAGGGGCCGCGCAAGGAGGGCGGGCGCAACGAGTACCTCGGCGCCCGCAACGCCAAGTTCGCGATCTTCCCGGGGTCGGCGCTGTTCAAGAAGCCGCCGCGGTTCGTGATGTCGGCGGAGCTGGTGGAGACCAGCCGGCTCTGGGCGCGGGTCAACGCGAAGATCGAACCGGAGTGGGTCGAGCCGCTCGCCGAACACCTGGTGAAGCGGACGTACAGCGAGCCGCACTGGGAGAAGGACCAGGCGGCGGTGATGGCCTACGAGAAGGTCACGCTGTACGGCGTCCCGATCGTCGCCCAGCGGAAGATCAACTACGGGCGGATCGATCCGGAGCTGTCCCGCGAGCTGTTCCTGCGCAACGCGCTCGTCGAGGGCGACTGGCGCACCCACCACAAGTTCTTCGCCGACAACCGCAGGCTGCTCAGCGAGGTCGAGGAGCTGGAGCACCGGGCCCGGCGCCGGGACATCGTCGTCGACGACGAGACGCTGTTCGACTTCTACGACCAGCGGGTGCCCGAACACGTCGTGTCCGGCGCGCACTTCGACTCGTGGTGGAAGCGGAAGCGGCACGAGCAGCCGGACTTCCTGGACTTCGAGCGGGAGATGCTCGTCCGGGAGTCGGCGGAGGCCGTCACCAAGGCGGACTATCCGGACACCTGGCGGCAGGGCCGGCTGAAGTTCCGGGTGACGTACCAGTTCGAGCCGGGCGCGGACGCCGACGGTGTGACCGTGCACATCCCGCTCCAGGTCCTCAACCAGGTCACCGAGGCGGGTTTCGACTGGCAGATCCCCGGACTGCGGGAGGAGCTGGTGACGGAACTGATCCGCTCGCTCCCCAAGCCGATCCGCCGGAACTACGTACCGGCGCCGAACTACGCGAAGGCGTTCCTGGAGAAGGCGGCGCCCGCACCGGACACGGCCGGACCCGAGCAGGGGGACGCCGCCGGGGAGCCGTTGACGGCGACCATGGCGCGGGAGCTGAAGCGCATGGTCGGCGTGCCGTTCGAGGCGGAGGACTTCGACTGGGCGAAGGTGCCGGACCATCTGCGCATCACCTTCCGGATCGTCGACGAGCGGCGCCGCAAGGTCGCCGAGGACAAGGACCTGGAGGCGCTGAGGCTCCGGCTGAAGCCCAGGGCGCGCAAGGCGCTGTCGCAGGCCGCGGCGGCCACCGCGTCCCGTCGGGGCGGGGAGTCGCTGGAGCGGGCGGGCCTGACCGACTGGACGATCGGCACGCTCAGCCGCGTCTTCGAGACGCGCCGCGCGGGCCATCCCGTCAAGGCGTACCCGGCGCTCGTCGACGACGGCGACACGGTCTCCGTGCGGCTGTTCGACACCGAGGCGGAGCAGGCCGAGGCGATGTGGAAGGGCACCCGCCGGCTGATCCTGCGGTCCATTCCGGTCAATCCGGCAAAGTTTGCGTCCGAGAAGCTGACGAACGCACAGAAGTTGGCGCTGTCGGCGAATCCGCACGGTTCGATTCCGGCGCTGTTCGAGGACTGCGCGACGGCGGCCGCGGACAAGCTGATCGCGGACTTCGGCGGACCGGCGTGGGACGAGGAGTCGTACCGCAAGCTGTACGAGCGGGTGCGCGCGGAGATCGTCGACACGACCGTCGGCACGGTGGCGCGGGTGCAGCAGGTGCTGGCCGCCTGGCAGGCCTGCGAGCGCCGGCTGAAGGCGGCACGCAGTCCGGCTCTGCTGGCGAACCTGCAGGACGTGCGCGAGCAGTTGGACGGGCTGGTCCGGCCCGGTTTCGTGACCGGGGCGGGCCTGCGCCGGCTGCCCGACCTGATGCGCTACCTGGTAGCCGCGGACCGGCGGCTGCAGCAGATGCCGACGGCCGTGCAGCGGGACACCACCCGCATGGAGAAGGTCCACGAGATGCAGGACGAGTACGCCTGGCTGCTGGAGCAGTTGCCGCGGGGCCGCCCGGTGCCCTCCTCGGTGCGGGAGGTCCGCTGGATGATCGAGGAGCTGCGGGTCAGCTACTTCGCGCACGCCCTGGGCACGGCGTACCCGGTCTCCGACAAGCGGATCGTGCGGGCGATCGACGCGCTGGTGCCGTGACCGGACGGGTACGCGGGGTGAGTTCGACCAGGGGCTCACCCTCCTGTACAGTCTCTTCTCGCAGCGCACCGGAAGGTCCGCGCCGCGAAACCCACCCGCCGCCGAGGCGCGGGAGGGGCTCCCAGGTCCTGTGGAGCAGTTTGGAGTGCTCGCCACCCTGTCAAGGTGGAGGCCGCGGGTTCAAATCCCGTCAGGACCGCAGCAGCAGTGGTGAAGGCCCGCATCCGACGAGGGATGCGGGCCTTCTTCGTACGGGACGGCTCGCCCGCGGTGGCCGCCCGCGGTGACCGATCGAGGTGGCCGCCCACGGTGACCGATCGCGGTGGCCGATGCCCCGGCGCGCGGCGCCGCCGTTGGACGAGGGTGCTCGCCGGCGGATCGGTCGCGGAGCCGTTCCCTCCGCCGCGGTCGGCCGGCCCCGCCCCACCACCGCACCGCCCCACCGCGTCGTCCGCCGGCCCGTCCGCCGCCCCGGAACCGTGCAGGGGGCCGCTTCGGGGCCGGGACCGCCGGCGCGCCGCAGCCGGTGGCTGGGGTACGGAGCAGCCCGCCGCCGCGGGCCAACGGCGCCCGCAGGCGCACCGGGTGGCGCCGGGACGGGCTGGGACGCGCCACAGCGGACGCTCGCCGCCCCAGCCGTACCAGCACCTCCTGTGGCACCCCGTGCGGCCTTGACGGCGTCACATTCGCCCAGTAATCCGGATACAGGGCCCCGCTCTCCGACAGGCCCTGGAGGTGGCGTATGGCGGCATCGGTCAGGCACGAGACGCGGGCTCTGCTCCGCGCGCACCTGTCGGCCGCGTCGTCCTACGGCCACCTGGCCCGCCATTGCCCCATCTGCCACCATCTGGAGAGGCTGGCGATGGATTCCCCGCCACGGCGCGGCGAGTTGCCGGAGGACCGCGTGGAGGGCGACAGTCCCGGCGAGGCGTGACACCCGCCGGAGCGGGCGGAGTTGGGACCGCCGAAGCGGCACTCGGCTCCTATATCGCATGTATTGCAGGGACAACAAGCCTCCCGTTCTGTGACGGGAGTCACTGAACGAGTGAATGACTTCGGGGTTCTTACCCTGTCCCTACAAGGGGTCAATTTAATATGTGCAATTGCACCGGTAGTCCAGGTGTTCTCCAGCGGATGCGACAGGTCTCCCCAGAGTCCGACAAGCCCGCCCACGGGGGCGGTCGGCAGCACCGGCCCGGCGCACAAAAAAGATCGCGCTGGACCCGGCGGAGTCCAGCGCGATCCACGACGCACCCTGTGTCGCTTGCCTGATGAGGTCCGAGGACCTCTGCCCGGCTCGGGCGTGGGGCCTGTTGGGGCAGTACCCCGCGTCGCTTCGAGCGGTGTCCGGGCGGCTGGGCGGGTTGGGGGACCTGCCGGTTTGCCCGGTTATGCAGTTGTTCAGGCCTCGCTGCGCTGCTGCGGAATGCCCGCGAGCAGTGCGCGGACCTCGGCCTCGCGGTAGCGGCGGTGCCCGCCGAGCGTGCGGATCGACGTCAGCTTCCCGGCCTTCGCCCAGCGCGTGACCGTCTTGGGATCGACACGGAACATGCTGGCGACCTCAGCCGGGGTCAGCAGCGGCTCGGCTTCAGGGGTGCGAGCGGTCATGAGCGGCCTCCTCGGGAGAACCGAACCTTCTCGGTTCTTTCCTCTAAATTCTGCACCTTGACCCGCGTTGCCCGAAATGGCGGACGCGAGTCGAGTCGGTTATAGGACGAACGGCTTGTCCTCGGCACTACAACTACACCATCTGTCCAGCCGCGTCGGCCAAACCGATGGAATTGCCCTCCCAGGTGTCCATCAGCGACGGAAGCCGATGGACCATGCCATAGCGGACAGTCACGCCGCTGTGACGATCAGTCACAGGGCGATCAGGAGGCATCAGACCCCCCAAATGCGTGCAATGCGAAGATTCCACCCAAGGTGGAGCATAGTTGGGCGGACGGAGCCCTCCCCGGACTCCTTGTCCTATTTTGGCACGAGGAAGGGTAAGGGACGCAAGAGCGGCGTACGTGCGGTCTGTCACGCTTGACACAAACGCCCGGATCGAGCCCTACATCCCGTCAGCCGCCCGAAGTACCGTATGACCGTACGTGTTTTCGACCACGATGGACACCGTGACATACGTCACTTCTTCAACGACTGCCGTACCGTCAGTTCGCCGAACGCAGGTCCCGGACCGACCGCCAGCGCTCCACCAGCCGGCCGTAGGCCTCCCCCGCCGCGACCTGGTCACCGCGCCGCAGCGCCTCGATCCCCTCGGCGACGTCCGCCGCGGAGTGGTCGTCCTCGAGCTCGCCGGCCGGCAGCACGTGCACCAGTCCGCCGTAGTCGAGCTCCACCACCGAGCGCGGGTGGAACTCCTCCAGCCAGCGGCCCACGTCCACCAGCCCGTCGATCAGCGGGCCCTCGTCGACGGCGTCCCTGAGCGCGCGCAGTCCCCGCGCGACCCGGCGCCGGGCCTGCACCATCGGCGTGCGGTAGCGCAGCATCGGCGGGACCTCGCCGGACCCCTTGTCGAACCGCCTCTCCTCGTCGGAGACGAGCACGAACCAGTTCAGCGGCACCTGCCAGGTCGCCGTGCGGATCCACGGACGGGCGTCGGGATTGCGGACCAGCCAGCGCTCGTAGTCCTGGGCGGTCTGACGGCGCACGACCTCGGGCAGCGCCGCGTCCAGCACCGGCTTCGGCAGGTCCTCGTCAAGATCGCCCAGCGCCTGCCAGCCGCGCAGCCGGGTCCGCCAGGGGCAGACGCACACGCCCCCGTCCGCCTCCAGCACGAAGGCGTCCGCGCTCTCCTGCACCGGCACCGCCACCGGCGGGGTGGGCAGCAAGTCGGCCAGGGAACGGCGCAGTTCGTCCTGGTAGGAGGGGCGCTCCCGGCGGCGGGCATAGCGCGCCCAGTGACTGCGCTCCGGCTCGGGGAAGGCAGCCAGCGGCTCGTACACGCGCAGATAGGTCGCGTACGGAACGACCACCGAGGACGACACCTTGGGCACGCCTGCTCCCTCCCCCGCCCACTGCCGGGGAAACCTGCGGAACCCGCCCACCGGCGGACGGGAAAACTCTGCAAATCGTCGCACGCCCGTCCCCCCTCGGGGGATGATCCTCGACACAGGGAGGTCGGCGGACGGGATCAGGCTCTACGCTCATGCCACGGCGCCCGCCACCCCTACGGGAGCCGCCCTCACCCGCCGCTACGTACTCAGGAGTCACCACCGTGACCGATGTAACCGGCGCACCAACCGGTGTACTGCACACCCTGTTCCACTCGGACCAGGGAGGTCATGAGCAAGTCGTGCTCTGCCAGGACCGCGACAGCGGACTGAAGGCCGTCATCGCCATCCACTCCACCGCCCTGGGCCCCGCGCTCGGCGGCACGCGCTTCTACCCGTACGCGACCGAGGAGGAGGCCGTCGCCGACGCCCTGAACCTCGCGCGCGGCATGTCGTACAAGAACGCCCTGGCCGGCCTCGACCACGGCGGCGGCAAAGCAGTGATCATCGGCGACCCGGAGCGGGACAAGACCGAGGACCTCCTGCTCGCCTACGGGCGCATGGTCGCCTCGCTCGGCGGGCGCTACGTCACCGCGTGCGACGTCGGCACCTATGTCGCCGACATGGACGTCGTCGCCCGCACCTGCCGCTGGACGACCGGCCGCTCCCCGGAGAACGGCGGCGCCGGCGACTCCTCCGTCCTCACCGCATTCGGCGTCTACCAGGGCATGCGGGCCTCGGCCCAGCACCTGTGGGGCGACCCCACGCTGCGCGGCCGCCGGGTCGGGATCTCCGGCGTCGGCAAGGTCGGCCACCACCTGGTGCAGCACCTCCGGGACGAGGGCGCCGAGGTCGTCGTCACCGACGTGCGCGAGGAAGCGGTGCGCCGCGTCCTCGACCGGCACCCGGAGGGCGTGACCGCAGTCGCCGACACCGAGGCGCTGATCCGGGTCGCGGGTCTGGACGTGTACGCCCCGTGCGCGCTGGGCGGCGCCCTGGACGACGACACCGTTCCGGCGCTGACCGCGAAGGTGGTCTGCGGCGCGGCGAACAACCAGCTGGCGCATCCGGGCGTGGAGAAGGACCTGGCCGACCGCGGGATCCTGTACGCGCCGGACTACGTGGTGAACGCCGGCGGGGTCATCCAGGTCGCCGACGAGCTGCACGGCTTCGACTTCGACCGGTGCAGGGCGAAGGCGGCCCGGATCTTCGACACCACACTGGCGATCTTCGCACGTGCGAAGGAGGACGGTATCCCGCCGGCCGCCGCGGCCGACCGGATCGCCGAGCAGCGGATGCACGAAGCCGCGACCGGAGGCGGACGCTGAGATTCCGCGCAGTGCGGTCCGGGGTTTGCGCGGTACCCGCCGGTGGGTAGTTGGAGAGAACTCTCACTCCGACCGGCGGGTCGCCCGCCGACAAGTGGTTAAAATCGTCACTGACCTGGGAGGATGGGGCGCCTCGGGGGTCCTGTGCACACGCGCGTCCTGCGGGCGACGTACCGTATGGCCGCGGGCTCAGGTACCGTGGAAGCCCTACGGACGGACTCTCCGCGGAGAGACCGTTTTGGATCATGAACGCGTGTCAACCTGGGGCCGTCGAGCCCCGTCGTTGAGGGGGTCGAGCCATGGGGCGCGGCCGGGCCAAGGCCAAGCAGACGAAGGTCGCCCGCCAGCTGAAGTACAACAGCGGTGGGACGGACCTGTCACGCCTGGCCGAGGAGCTGGGCGCATCGACGTCGAATCCGTCGCCGAACGGCGACCGCTTCGAGGACGATGAGCACGACGACGACTTGTACTCAAAGTACGCCGATCTCTACGAGGACGGCGACGACGAGGACGAGGACGATTCCTCGCAGCGTCGAGGCGCCTGACGCCCCCAGCGGCTCAGCTGTGTCTCACCCGGTCCGGGGCCGAAGCGCCGGGCCGGGTTTCGTGCTGCACCGGTGACTCTCCCCGCCCCCGGTGCGGTCCCCGGTGCGAACCACCGGCTCCGCGACACCGCGGGCCCCGCGAGGGCACAGGCTCCGAAGCCGCTCCCGCGTTCGCCGCCGAAGCACTGGCCGACACCGGACCAAGGCCAGGGCCAGGGGCACCCTCCGACCGAAGCACCGGGCCAGGGCCAGGGCCAGGGCCAGGAGCTCCTTCCGACCGGAGCACCAGACCCGGCCGCGGGACGCCCCGCGGCGCGCCCGCCGACCGGCGGGCGGCCCGGCCCCCGGGGCTCACCCGCGCCCGCCTCACGCGTGGTCGCCCACCAGCTCGGCTCCCGTCGCCCGGTCGCCGCGCTCGGTGATCTCACCGGCGACCCAGGCGTCCACGCCCCGGTCGGCGAGGGTCGCCAGGGTCACGTCGACCGACTGCGGCGGCACCACGGCGATCATGCCGACGCCCATGTTGAGGGTCTTCTCCAGCTCGGCGCGCTCGACCGTCCCGACCCTGCCGACCAGGTCGAAGACCGGGCCGGGGGTCCAGGTGGAGCGGTCCACGCGCGCGTGCAGCCCCTCGGGGATCACCCGGGCCAGGTTGGCCGCGAGGCCGCCGCCGGTGATGTGCGAGAAGGCGTGCACCTCGGCCGTCCGGGTGAGGGCCAGGCAGTCGAGCGAGTAGATCTTCGTGGGCTCCAGCAGCTCCTCGCCGAGGGTGCGGCCGAGGTCGGCGACCTCCGCCTCCAGCGCCATGCCCGCCTGGTTCAGCAGCACGTGGCGGACCAGGGAGTACCCGTTCGAGTGAAGACCGGAGGACGCCATGGCGACCACGGCGTCGCCCGCGCGGATGCGGTCCGCGCCGAGCAGCCGGTCCGCCTCCACGACGCCGGTGCCGGCCCCCGCGACGTCGAAGTCGTCCTCGCCGAGCAGGCCCGGGTGCTCGGCGGTCTCGCCGCCCACCAGGGCGCAGCCGGCCAGCACGCAGCCCTCCGCGATGCCCTTGACGAGGGCGGCGACCCGCTCGGGGTGGACCTTGCCGACACAGATGTAGTCCGTCATGAACAGCGGTTCGGCACCGCACACCACGATGTCGTCCATGACCATGGCGACCAGGTCGTGGCCGACGGTGTCGTACACGCCGAGCTGCCGGGCGATGTCGACCTTGGTGCCGACGCCGTCGGTGGCGGAGGCGAGCAGCGGGCGCTCGTAGCGCTTGAGGGCGGAGGCGTCGAAGAGGCCGGCGAATCCGCCGAGGCCGCCGAGGACCTCGGGGCGCTGCGTCTTCTTCACCCACTCCTTCATCAGCTCGACCGCGCGGTCGCCCGCCTCGATGTCGACGCCGGCAGCCGCGTAGGAAGAGCCGGTAGCTGTCTCAGACATGGCCTGGGATCTTTCGGTTCGGTGTGACGTACGGGCTCACGGGCGACGGATGGCGTCGACCGAGGCCGGGGCGGCCGTACCGGCGGCCAGCTCGGTCTCCAGCAGCTGCTTGCCGAGCAGCTCCGGGTCGGGCAGCTCCATCGGGTACTCGCCGTCGAAGCAGGCGCGGCACAGGTTCGGCTTGGCGATGGTGGTCGCCTCGATCATGCCGTCGATGGAGATGTACGCCAGCGAGTCGGCGCCGAGGGACGTGCCGATCTCGTCGATGGTCATGCCGTTGGCGATCAGCTCCGCGCGGGTGGCGAAGTCGATACCGAAGAAGCAGGGCCACTTCACGGGCGGGGAGGAGATCCGGATGTGGACCTCGGCCGCGCCCGCCTCGCGGAGCATGCGGACCAGGGCCCGCTGGGTGTTGCCGCGCACGATCGAGTCGTCCACGACGACCAGCCGCTTGCCCTTGATGACTTCCTTCAGCGGGTTCAGCTTCAGGCGGATGCCGAGCTGCCGGATGGTCTGGGAGGGCTGGATGAAGGTCCGGCCGACGTAGGCGTTCTTGACCAGTCCGGCGCCGAAGGGGATGCCGGAGGCCTCCGCGTAGCCGATCGCCGCCGGGGTGCCGGACTCCGGTGTCGGTATCACCAGGTCGGCCTCGACCGGCGCCTCCTTGGCGAGGCGGCGGCCCATCTCGGCACGCGAGAGGTAGACGTTCCGGCCGGCGATGTCGGTGTCCGGGCGGGCCAGGTACACGTACTCGAAGACACAGCCCTTGGGCTTTGCTTCCGCGAACCTGGAGCTGCGCAGGCCGTTCTCGTCGATGGCGATGAACTCGCCCGGCTCGATCTCCCGGACGAAGCTGGCGCCGACGATGTCCAGGGCGGCACTCTCGGAGGCGACCACCCAGCCGCGCTCCAGGCGGCCCAGGACCAGCGGGCGGATGCCCTGCGGGTCGCGGGCGGCGTAGAGGGTGTGCTCGTCCATGAAGACGAGGCTGAAGGCGCCCCTGACCTGCTTCAGGACCGTCGGGGCGGCCTCCTCGACGGTCAGCCGCCGGCCGTCCTCACCGGTCTGGCCGGCGAGCAGCGCCGTGACGAGGTCGGTGTCGTTGGTGGCCGCGACGCGGGTCGAACGGCCGTTGCCGTCCTGGGGCAGGTCGGCGACCATCTCGGCGAGCTGGGCCGTGTTGACCAGGTTGCCGTTGTGCCCGAGGGCGACGGAACCGTGCGCGGTGGCGCGGAACGTCGGCTGGGCGTTCTCCCACACGGACGCACCGGTGGTCGAGTAGCGGGCGTGACCGACCGCGATGTGGCCCTGGAGCGAGCCGAGGGAGGTCTCGTCGAAGACCTGGGACACCAGGCCCATGTCCTTGAAGACGAGGATCTGGGAGCCGTTGCTGACCGCGATTCCCGCGGATTCCTGGCCCCGATGCTGGAGGGCGTAGAGCCCGAAGTACGTGAGCTTGGCGACCTCTTCGCCCGGAGCCCAGACACCGAAGACGCCACACGCGTCCTGGGGGCCTTTCTCGCCGGGGAGCAGGTCGTGGTTGAGTCGTCCGTCACCACGTGGCACGGCACCGAGTGTAGGCGAGATCGACCACTGGTCCGAATTGGGGATGCGCGGGCCCCGGTGGATCACCCGCCGGGGCCCGGGACGGCGCCTGTCGTGTTTTCCCAGCTCACGGGGGTGATGCAGGGGCCGTGGGGGGCGTTGGCCGGCGGTCCGCGCGGGCTCCGCGGGGATTCGCGCGGTGCGCGTGAGTGAGGCGTCGCACACCATTCGGGCCCGCCGGGGCGGTCCGACGGGTCTGCCAGGGCGGTACGGAGGGTCTGCCAGGGCGGTTCGGAGGGTCTGCCCGTCCGGTTCGGCGGGTCTGCCGGGTCAGGTGAGCAGCGGCAGCAGGGCCGACAGGTCGGCGCGTTCGCCGCTGGCGCTGACCCGGGCCTCCTCGACGGCGTCCGCCCAGGTCAGGCGGCCGGTGGCCAGTCTGATCCAGGTCAGCGGATCGGTCTCGACGACGTTGGGCGGGGTACCGCGGGTGTGCCGGGGGCCCTCGACGCACTGCACGACGGCGTACGGCGGGATCCGCAGCTCGGTGGCCCCGCCGGGCGCCCGGGCGGCGAACGCGTCGGCGAGCAGCCGGGTGGCCGCGGCCAGCGCCTGCCGGTCCAGCGGGACGCCGAGGCCGGGCAGGGCGGCGTTGAGGTCGTCGCTGTGGACCACCAGTTCCACCGTGCGGGTGACGAGGTACTCGTCGAGTGACAGGGCGCCCGCGCCGGTGGCGAGCAGCCTGCTGCCGGGGTGGGCGGCGAGGGCGGCGGCGAGGCGCTCCTCGGCGGCGGCCAGGTGGGCGTCCGGGTCGGGCTGGCGTGCCGCGAGGTCGCGGGCGTACGCGGCGATGTCCGGGGCGTCGGCGACGATCGCGGAGGGCCAGTCGAGCAGCGCCCCGCCGGGCCTGGCCGGCTCCGGCAGTTCGAGCAGCCGGGTCACGGCCCCCAGCACCGCCGCCAGGTGGGCGACCAGGTCCCGTACGGTCCAGGCGCCGAGCCGGGTGGGCGCCGCAAGCTGCTCGGGGGTGAGGGTGCGGACCGCGTCGCGTACGTGCCCGTACTGCGCCAGCACCGCCGCGCGGGTCCGGGCGGGGTCGTAGGTCCGGGGGCGGGTGCGCTTCTTGGCCGGGGGCATGGAGGGGAGCTTAGGCGGCGCGCCCCAGGGGCCGGGCGGGCACGGGCGGGCACGGGCGGGCGGCGCCGTCGGGCGCGGGGAAGCGGGCGGCGCCGTCGGGCGCGGGGAGGCGGGCGGCGCAGGCAGGGTCCGGCGGGCACGGGCGGGCGGAAACCCTCAGGGCCGCTCCGGCGGGCGCGGGCGTGCGGCGTCGGCGACCTCCGCGGACCCCCTGACCGAGGCCGTCCGCCGCGGGGGGCCGCTGAACCGTGCGGACGGCAACCGCGCGGACCCCGCCCGGAAGGGGCGGGGTCCGCGCGGGCGTACCGGCGTGCGGCCGGTCAGGCGAGCAGAGCGGGGAGGGTGTCCTCGTGGGCCTTCCGCAGCTCCGCCAGCGGCAGCGCGAACTGGCCCTGGAGCTCGACCGCGTCGCCGTCCACGACACCGACGCGGGTGGCCGGCAGGCCGCGGGCGCCGCACATGTCGTTGAAGCGGACCTCCTCCGAACGCGGCACGGCGACGAGAGCGCGGCCGGCGGACTCGGAGAAGAGGAAGGTGAAGGCGTCCAGCCCGTCGGGGACGACCAGGCGCGCGCCCTTGCCGCCGAGCAGGGCGGACTCCACGACCGCCTGGACGAGACCGCCGTCGGACAGGTCGTGGGCGGAGTCGACCATCCCGTCCCGGGAGGCGGAGATCAGGATCTCGGCCAGCAGGCGCTCGCGCTCCAGGTCCACCGCGGGCGGCAGGCCGCCCAGGTGGTCGTGGACGACCTGCGCCCAGGCCGAACCGCCGAACTCCGCGCGGGTGTCGCCGAGGAGGTACAGCAGCTGGCCCTCCTCCTGGAAGGCGACCGGGGTGCGCCGGGCCACGTCGTCGATGACGCCGAGGACGGCGACGACGGGGGTCGGGTGGATGGCGGCCTCGCCGGTCTGGTTGTACAGCGAGACGTTGCCGCCGGTGACCGGGGTGCCGAGCTGCCGGCAACCGTCCGCCAGACCCCGCACGGCCTCCGCGAACTGCCACATGACCGCCGGGTCCTCCGGGGAGCCGAAGTTCAGGCAGTCGGAGACGGCGAGCGGCTTCGCGCCGGTCGTCGCCACGTTGCGGTAGGCCTCAGCGAGGGCGAGCTGGGCGCCGGTGTACGGGTCGAGCTTGGCGTACCGGCCGTTGCCGTCCGTCGCGAGGGCGACGCCGAGGCCGGACTCCTCGTCGATGCGGATCATGCCGGAGTCCTCGGGCTGGGCGAGGACCGTGTTGCCCTGCACGAAGTGGTCGTACTGGGACGTGATCCACTTCTTGGAGGCCTGGTTGGGCGAGCCGACCAGCTTCAGGACCTGCTCCCGCAGCTCCTGCGGGTTCGCCGGGCGCGCCAGGCCGTCGGCGGTGTCCGCCTGCAGCTCGTCCTGCCAGGACGGGCGGGCGTACGGCCGCTCGTAGACCGGGCCCTCGTGCGCGACGGTGCGCGGGTCGACGTCGACGATCTTGCCGCCGTGCCAGTAGATCTCCAGACGGTCCCCGTCGGTCACCTCGCCGATGACGGTGGCGATGACGTCCCACTTCCCGCAGATCTCCAGGAAGCGGTCGACCTTCCCCGGCTCGACGACCGCGCACATGCGCTCCTGCGACTCGCTCATGAGGATCTCCTCAGGAGACAGGGTCGAGTCGCGCAGCGGGACGTCGTCCAGGGTGACCCGCATACCGCCGGAGCCGTTCGAGGCCAGCTCGGAGGTGGCGCAGGACAGGCCGGCCGCGCCGAGGTCCTGGATGCCGACGACGAGCTTCTCGGCGAACGCCTCCAGGGTGCACTCGATGAGCAGCTTCTCCTGGAAGGGGTCGCCGACCTGCACGGCGGGGCGCTTGGAGGGCTTGGCGTCGTCGAAGGTCTCGGAGGCGAGGATCGAGGCGCCGCCGATGCCGTCGCCGCCGGTCCTGGCGCCGTAGAGGATGACCTTGTTGCCCGCTCCGGACGCCTTGGCGAGGTGGATGTCCTCGTGCCGCATCACGCCGACGCAGCCGGCGTTGACCAGCGGGTTGCCCTGGTAGCAGGGGTCGAAGACGACTTCGCCGCCGATGTTGGGCAGGCCCAGGCAGTTGCCGTAGCCGCCGATGCCGGCCACCACGCCGGGCAGGACGCGCCGGGTGTCCGGGTGGTCGGCCGCGCCGAAGCGCAGCGGGTCGACGACGGCGACCGGGCGGGCGCCCATCGCGATGATGTCGCGGACGATGCCGCCGACGCCGGTGGCCGCGCCCTGGTAGGGCTCCACGTACGAGGGGTGGTTGTGCGATTCGACCTTGAAGGTGACCGCGTAGCCCTGGCCGACGTCGACGACGCCGGCGTTCTCGCCGATGCCGACGAGCAGGGCGTCGCTCTCGGGGGCCTTCTCGCCGAACTGGCGGAGGTGGACCTTGGACGACTTGTACGAGCAGTGCTCGGACCACATGACGGAGTACATGGCGAGCTCGGCGCCGGTGGGGCGGCGGCCCAGGATCTCCACGACCCGCTCGTACTCGTCCTTCTTCAGGCCGAGCTCGGCCCAGGGCAGCTCGACGTCGGGGGTCTCGGCCGCGTGCTCGACCGTGTCCAGAGGCGTCCTGCTCATGCGTTGACCAGCTTCTTGAGGATCGAGGTGAAGAAGGGGAGGCCGTCGGAGCGGCCGGTGCCGATCAGCGGCTCCACGGCGTGCTCCGGGTGCGGCATCAGCCCGACGACGTTGCCGGCCTCGTTGGTGATGCCGGCGATGTCGCGGAGCGAGCCGTTGGGGTTGAAGTCGAGGTAGCGGAAGGCGACCCGGCCCTCGGCCTCCAGCTCGTCCAGCGTGTACCGGTCGGCGACGTAGCGGCCGTCCATGTTCTTCAGCGGGACGCGGATCTCCTGGCCGGCGCTGTAGTCGCTGGTCCAGGCGGTGTCGGCGTTCTCCACCCGCAGCTTCTGGTCGCGGCAGATGAAGTGCAGGTGGTCGTTGCCGAGCATGGCGCCGGGCAGCAGGTGGGCCTCGGTGAGGACCTGGAAGCCGTTGCAGATGCCGAGGACCGGCATCCCCGCCTTCGCCTGCTCGATGACGCTCTCCATCACCGGGGAGAAACGCGAGATGGCACCGGCGCGGAGGTAGTCGCCGTAGGAGAAGCCACCGGGGAGCACCACGGCGTCGACCTGGTGGAGGTCTTTGTCCTTGTGCCACAGGGCGACGGGTTCGGCGCCCGCGAGGCGGACGGCGCGCTGCGTGTCCCGGTCGTCGAGGCTTCCGGGGAAAGTGACGACGCCAATACGAGCGGTCACTTCGCGGCCTCCGCGACTTCCTCGACCTTCACCGTGAAGTCCTCGATCACCGTGTTGGCGAGGAAGGATTCCGCAAGATCGTGGATGCGGGCGAGGGCGGCGTCGTCGACGGGCCCCTCAACTTCCAGTTCGAAACGCTTTCCCTGACGTACGTCGGAGATGCCGTCGAAACCCAGGCGCGGCAGCGCACGCTGGACCGCCTGGCCCTGGGGGTCGAGGATCTCCGGCTTGAGCATGACGTCGACTACGACGCGTGCCACTGGCACTCCCGGTGTGTGGTGCTGAGCAGGTTCCTTCAGACTACCCGTACAAAATTTCTACGCGAGTAGAGTTGTAGGAAACTACGTGAGCGCCGTCACGATACGGTCTCAAGGGCGTGCACCGGGGAAAACTTCCGGGAAAGATCCGACATCACCTCGCGATACCTATTGCGCCCGGACACGCGGACAGATTTAGTCGGGCTTCACTTTTCATTGCCAGGCACTGTACAAATGAATTAGAAATAACCGATACTCGGCACGTCATCGCACCGTCATCGCCGGTGAACTGCGTCGACGGCCGCACGAAGGGACCGATATTCGTGGCGCAAAAGGTCGTGGTCACACTCTTCGACGACATCGACGGCTCGGAAGCGGCGGAGACGATCGCCTTCGGACTCGACGGCAAGTCGTACGAGATCGACCTGAATGAAGCCAATGCCGGAAAACTGCGCGAGGCGCTGGCGCCCTACGTGGACGCGGGTCGCAAGCGGTCGAGGTCCGGCAAGACGTACCAGCAGACGCACGTGGCGCCCGATCCGGCCGCGGTGCGCGCCTGGGCCCAGGCGAACAAGATGGACGTCCCCGCACGCGGCCGGATCCCCAAGCGGGTCTACGAGGCCTTCGCCGCCGCACAGTGAGCCCGGCCCGACACCCGGTCACCCGCCCCTCGGTCCAACCGACTTGCGCGACACCCCTCCTGATCAGCTAGAGTCTGGAGCACGCCGAGGGGCGAGGGCGGAAAGCCCGGACCTCCGGAGTACATGCGGGTGTAGTTCAGTAGTAGAACATCCCCCTTCCAGGGGGAAGGCGCAGTGTGCAATTCCTGTCACCCGCTCTGCATCGCCGTCACGACCACCTCCGTGGATCAGGTAGGCTGATGCCCGCACCGATCGGTGGGAGCCGGTCGGGGACAGTGCGGACGTAGCTCAGTTGGTAGAGCGCAACCTTGCCAAGGTTGAGGTCGCGAGTTCGAGCCTCGTCGTCCGCTCGCAGAGAAGGCCCCGGTCCTGTGGACCGGGGCTTTTGCATGTGCCGCGCCCGTCTGACATTTGTCATGCCGAACGGTGACGGCGCACACTGCCGCCCACTCCCGGCCGCCGGGACGCTGGACCCATGAACACGGAAGAACACGTGATCGAGGTCTCCGACCTGCGGCGTGTCTACGGGGGCGGGTTCGAGGCCGTGAGCGGCATCACGTTCCACGTGAAACGTGGCGAGATCTTCGCGCTCCTCGGCACCAACGGCGCCGGCAAGACCTCCACCGTCGAGGTGCTGGAGGGGCTGGCACGGCCGGCCTCGGGAACCGTGCGGGTCCTGGGACACGACCCGCACCGGGAACGCTCCGCCGTACGGCCACGCAGCGGAGTGATGTTGCAGGAGGGCGGCTTCCCCTCGGAACTCACCGTCGCCGAGACCGCACGGATGTGGGCGGGCTGTGTGAGCGGCGCCCGTCCCGCGGGGGAGGTGCTGGCCCTCGTCGGGCTCACCGGCAGGACGGGCGTGCGGGTGAAGCAGCTCTCCGGCGGTGAACGACGCCGACTGGACCTGGCACTCGCACTGCTCGGCACACCCGAGGTGCTGTTCCTCGACGAACCCACCACCGGTCTCGACGCCGAGGGCCGCCGCGACACCTGGAACCTGGTACGCGCCCTGCGCGACGGCGGCACGACCGTGCTGCTGACCACGCACTACCTGGAAGAGGCGGAGAACCTCGCCGACCGGCTGGCCATCCTCCACGAGGGGCGCATCGCGGCCACCGGTACACCGGCCGAGGTGACCGCAGCCCAGCCGTCGCGGATCGCCTTCGAACTCCCCGAGGGCTACTTCCCGGGCGACCTGCCCCCACTGGACGCGCTGGGCGTGTGCGGCCACGAGACGGAAGGCCGGACGGTACGACTGCGTACCCGCGAACTGCAGCGCACCGCCACCGGAATCCTGGTCTGGGCGGACCGTGCCGGCGTCGCACTGCGCGGGCTCGACGTGCGCTCGGCCTCACTGGAGGAAGCCTTCCTCGGCATCGCCCGGGAGGCCTCGAACTCCCCGGCCCCGCGAACGGAGCAGCCCGTATGAGCCCCTGGAAGACCCGACCGGTCGGCGCGCCCGCGTCCGCTACGGCCGCGTCCACATCCCCGGCCGGACGGATGGCGGCACTCGCCCGCGCCGAGTTCACCCTGCTCGGCCGCAGCAAGGGCACCCTGGTCGCCGCCCTGTTCGTGCCACTGCTGCTGCCGGTCAGCGTGCGATCGGCGGCGCAGGGGATGGACCTGGAGAGCGCCGGCCTCAGCGTCGCCACCGTGGTCCTGCCCGCCGCGCTCGGCTTCTCCCTGCTGTTCGCCGTCTACGCCTCGCTGGTCGGCGTCTTCGTCGCCCGCCGCGAGGAACTCGTCCTCAAGCGACTGCGCACCGGAGAACTGCGGGACGTCGAGATCCTCGCCGGTGCCGCGCTCCCGGCCGCCGGCACCGGCCTCGTGCAGTCCCTCGTACTGACCGCCGGCTCCGCCGCGCTGTTCGACCTCGGCGCACCGCGGGCGCCGTACTACGCCGTCCCCGGCTTCCTGCTCGGCCTGCTGATGTGCGTGGCCCTCGCCGCCCTGACCTCGGCGTTCACCCGCAGCACGGAGAGCGCCCAGGTGACCACGGCACCACTGATCCTGCTGTCCCTGGCCGGTTCCGGGCTGATGGTCCCGCTGCCGCTCATGCCGGACCGGCTCGCCGCCGCCTGCGAGCTGCTGCCGCTGACGTCCGTGATCACCCTTGTCCGCGGCGGCTGGACCGGTGAACTGCCGGTCCCCGAGGCACTGCGGGCCCTGGCCGCGGCGCTGGCCTGGACCCTGATCGCGGTGTTTGCTGTACGGCGGTGGTTCCGTTGGGAGCCGCGACGCTGACCGGGCCGCGTCAGAGGGGGAGGACCACGGTGTTGGGGCGGATACGAGGATGGCAGCGGCGCCACTGGCACGACCGCAGCAAGGCCGAACGGGTCGAACTGCAGAGCATCGCCTCCTGGCACGTCGCGAGCTGGGTCTTCTTCGCCACCTGGCTGGTGCTGCCGCTCCTCGGCGACCTGCGCGACGTGGGCGACGGCACCACCTCCCTCGTCCTCGGCGGGCTGGTCCTGCTGGCGGGCACGCTGCAGTGCGTCTGGGCCGGCCGACTGCTGCGCCCCGCACTCGACCACTACCTCGGGCGCCGGCCCTTTCCGCACCGGCGCCTCGCGGTTCCCTCCGTGCTGCTCGGCCTCCTCGTGACGCTCGTCCTGGTGATGAAGGCGACCGGCTCGGCCGCCCCGACCGTCTGCCGACTGCTCCTGGGAGCCGGGCTGCTGACGTTCGGCACGGTCTACGGCATGGTGACGCCCCGGCGGCCCCTGCTGCTGCACGGCACCCTGCTCGGCGCGGCCTGCGTGGCGGGCTTCGCCGCCACCGGCGGCGGGATCGCCGACCTGCTGCTGGTCGGCGCCGTGGCCGCCTTCGCCGTGGTGTTCTCGCTGCTCGTCTCGCGCTGCGGCGCCTGGACGCTGTCCGTGCTGTGGGAGGCGGAGCGGTCCCGCGAGGTCGAGGCGCGGCTCGCCGTCGCCGAGGAGCGGTTGCGGTTCGGCCGGGACCTGCACGACGTCATGGGCCGCAACCTCGCCGTGATCGCCCTGAAGAGCGAGCTGGCAGTGCAGTTGGCGCGCCGCGGCCGACCGGAGGCCGTGGAGCAGATGATCGAGGTGCAGCGCATCGCGCAGGAGTCGCAGCGCGAGGTCCGCGACGTCGTACGCGGGTACCGGGAGATCGACCTCGGCATCGAACTCCTCGGCGCGCAGGGCGTTCTGGCCGCGGCCGGAATCGACTGCGAGGTGACCGGCGACACCGCGGGGTTGCCGGCGGAGGTCCAGTCGGCGCTGGGCTGGGTGGTGCGCGAGGCGACGACCAACGTGCTGCGGCACGGCGACGCCGGGCGGTGCTCGGTGGCGCTGCACACGACGGAGGAGCATGTGGTGCTGACAGTGGAGAACGACGGAGCGGCAGCCGGTCCCGGCGACGGCGGCGGTTCCGGCGACGGCGGCGGTTCCGGCGACGGCGGCGGTTCCGGCGACGGCGGCGGTTCCGGACTGGCCGGGCTGCGGGAGCGGCTGGACCGCGTGCACGGGACTCTCACCGCGGGACGGATCGACGGCGGGCTGTTCCGGCTGGTGGCCGACGTGTCGCTGACCGGGGCGGTCACCGAGCGGGAGGTCGCGGCGTGACCGTGCGGGTGCTGCTCGCCGACGACGAGCACCTCATCCGCGGCGCGCTCGCCGCGCTGCTCGCGCTGGAGGACGACCTCCTGGTGGTGGCGGAGGCAGCGAGCGGGCCCGAGGCGCTGGCCATGGCGCGGGCCCACCGGCCCGACGTCGCCGTCCTCGACCTGCAGATGCCCGGCGCAGACGGTGTGAAGGTCGCCACATCCCTGCGGACCGACCTCCCGCAGTGCCGGGTGCTGATCGTCACCAGCCACGGCCGCCCCGGACATCTGAAGCGGTCCCTGCAGGCGGGAGTGCGCGGCTTCGTGCCGAAGACCGTCAGCGCCCAGCGGCTGGCGGAGATCATCCGCACCGTGCACGCGGGAAACCGCTACGTCGACCCGGAGTTGGCCGCCGACGCGATCTCCTCGGGGGATTCGCCGCTGACCGTGCGCGAGGCCGAGGTACTGGAACTCGCCGCCGACGGGGCACCCGTCACGGAGATCGCGGAACGGGCCGCGCTCTCCCCGGGCACGGTGCGGAACTACCTCTCGTCCGCGGTGACGAAACTCGGGACGGAGAACCGGCATGCCGCAGTGCGGCTCGCCCGGGAGCGAGGTTGGGTATAGTTGCATCCGCGCCACGGCGCAACGCGGACGTAGCTCAGTTGGTAGAGCGCAACCTTGCCAAGGTTGAGGTCGCGAGTTCGAGCCTCGTCGTCCGCTCCAGGATCAGCCCCCGGCCCAGACCGGGGGCTTTCTCGTGCCGCCGATCCCCCCTCATCTCACCCTCGGCGACGGCAACCGGCCCGGGCCGCGATCGGCCTCGAAGCTCGAACGGCCGGGCTCGAACGGCCGGGCTCGAACGGCCGGGCTCGGGCCGTGGCCCGGCACGGCCCGCCACGGGGCGCCCTGCCCGGGCTCCCTCGTCCCGAGCCGCCCCTGGGCCTTGCCCTGAACGCCCCGGCCCTGACCTGCCCGGCCCTGATCGCCTCTGACCTGCCCGGCTCTGACCTGATCGCCTCTGAGAGGGGGACGAGCGGGCGGGGGACGAGCGGGCGGGGGACGAGCGGGCGGGGGCTCACGCCCAGCCGGTGCCGGTCAGGCGCTCGTACGCCTCGAGGTACTTCGCCCGGGTCGCCTCGACCACCTGCGGCGGCAGCTCCGGCGGGGGCTGCTCGCTCTTCCGGTCCCAACCGGACTCCGCCGAGGTCAGCCAGTCGCGCACGAACTGCTTGTCGTAGGAGGGCTGCGGGCGGCCGGGCTGCCACCGGTCGGCGGGCCAGAAGCGGGAGGAGTCAGGGGTGAGCACCTCGTCGGCGAGGACGAGCCGGTCCCCCTCGTAGCCGAACTCGAACTTGGTGTCGGCGAGGATGATGCCCCGGTCGCGGGCGATGTCCCGGGCGCGGGAGTAGACGGCGAGGGTCACCTGGCGCAACTGGGCGGCGGTCTCGGCACCGACCCGCCGGGCGACCTCCTCGTACGAGACGTTCTCGTCGTGTTCGCCGACCTCGGCCTTGGTCGCCGGGGTGAAGATCGGGGCGGGCAGCTCGGAGCCGTCGACGAGTCCCTCCGGGAGGGCCAGGCCGCAGACCGTGCGGGTCTCGCCGTACTCGACCAGCCCGGAACCGGTGAGGTAGCCGCGGGCCACGCACTCCACCGGGACCATCCGCAGCGACTTGCAGACCAGGGTGCGGCCGGCCCAGTCGGCGGGGGCGCCGGCGGGCAGCTCGGTGCTCAGCACGTGGTGGGGAACCAGGTCGGCGAGCTGGTCGAACCACCAGAGGGAGAGCTGGGTGAGGACGCGGCCCTTGTCGGGGATCTCGGTCGGCAGCACCCAGTCGTAGGCGGACATGCGGTCGCTGGCCACCATCACGAGGTCGCCCGCCTCGTTCCGGTACAGGTCGCGCACCTTGCCGGTGTGCAGGTGCACCAGCCCCGGCACCTCGCGGGGCTCGGGCTTTTCGACGAATCCGGACACGGTTCCTCCCCGTGGTTCTGTCCAAGTGGCTCGATTCTCCCGCACGGCGGGCGTCGGCACCGGCGCGGGGTGGGCGCTGCGGTGACGCGGGCGGCAGGGGACCGGAGTCGGGGGCGGAGTCCGGGCCGGAGTCGGGGGCGGTGCCTCAGTCGCGTTTGCAGATGCGGTCCAGAAGGTTGGCGGTGGCGCGCTGGACCCGCGGATCGACGTGGCCCGGGCGGTCCAGAGCGGGCGACCAGGCGAACGTCCCGGAAGCGAACACCCACGCGCCGGACGGGGCCCGGTAAAGGGACGTCTCCTGGTGGCGCAGGACGCCCGCGCCGTCCGGGTAGGGGGAGTGGGCCAGCAGGGTGCGCTCCTCGTGCTCCGGAAGCGGGACACGGGGGAAGTAGCGGTCGGCCTCGCCCGCGACCAGGCCGTCCAGACCGTCGCCTTCCCGGGCGCCGGTCGCCTCCCACAGCCAGTGGTCGGCGTTGCGGACGACGAGGGGGTGCGGCTCCGGTACCGGGCCCGCGTACTGGACTCCGATCAGCTGCTGCTCCGGGCGGTCGACATCGCGCCACTGCACCGGTTTGCCCGGCCCCCTGCGCTTGCGGCAGGTGAGCAGCCGGTCCTGGGCCCCGGACGGCGAGGGAGCCAACTCGACCTGCCAGAAGACGCTGTTGGCGGAGAGGAACACCAGCGAGGTGCCGAGATCGCGGGCGCGTTCCACGGAACGGCGCATCGCCGCCGTCCAGTACTCGTCGTGGCCGGGGAAGACCAGGCCGCGGTAGCGGGTCGGGTCCACGTTCCCGGCGTGCAGGTCGACGGCGTCGGCGTACGCGAGGTCGTAGCCGTAGCGCTCGGCCCAGCGGATGAAGTCGTAGGCGTGCCCGACGTGCAGCGGCAGACCGGAGCCGGCGAAGGGCCGGTCGAAGGAGACCGTCGTCGCGGCCTCGTCCTCGCCGAGCAGCCGGCCGTCCCCGTCCCAGGCGTGGTACAGGCTTGCGCCGGTGCGGCCGTCCTCCGGATACAGGTTGTACGCCTGCCAGGTGATGTTCGGCAGGAGCAGGAGCAGGTCCGCCGGGCGGCCGTCGCGGACGGTGAACGGGATGTGTGAGCGGTAGCGTCCGTCACCGGTGGTCAGGACGGCGACGTAGGCACCGAGGCTCCAGTACGACGGGATCTGGAGCCGCCAGGACAGCCACCAGTGGTGGCAGGAGACGGTGCGGTCCGCGGTGAGCGGCGGCGGCTGGGCGATACCGGACAGCCGTGGGCTGGTGGTCGTCTTGACCGCGCCGTCGCCACCGTAGTGGCCGATGCGGTAGACGTCGACGACGAACTCCTGCGGCGGGTTGACCGTGACGTGGAAGTCGAGCGCCCCGCCGGGGGCGACCGCGCCCGTGGAGACGAAGCCCTTGATCTGGCGGTTCACGTCGTCCGCGGAGCGCAGCCCGCCACCGGCGGTCCGGTCGGCGGTCCGGGGCGTGGGAACGCGCGGGGCACCGGGACGAGCCGTGCGCCCGGGCGCCGGTTCCACGTACCAGGGGACGACCTGGCCGGTGTCGCCGAAATACGTCTCCCCGCCGCGGAGCCAGGGGACGGGGCCCTGACCGAAGGGGTCCGTTACCGCGTGCGCCAGGGCTCCCGACTCCCAACGGCGGACCTTCTCCGATCCCATGGTCGTCCCCCTCCTCCGTGCCCCGTGCCCGTGTCGTGTGCCGTAAGCCACATGCCGTGCGCGCGAACGGTCCCAGCACATCACATTGCGCACGCGCACTGTCACTAGTCGTTGCGAATTGGCCGAAAGTGGAATACGTCCCTCCGTTCGGCGGGGGCGGCGGCGCGACCCGGACTGGTCGGGCGCGAAAGGGACAGGGCGGTGGACCGGGGTTCGGCAGGCGGCGGAGATCGGGGGCGACCGGCGTCGCCGCGGGCGACCGCGCCATGGCCCAGTGCAGGCCGGACGGTGCCGGGGAGCCCGTTCAGACGAGACGAACGGGTTTCTCTGGACGAATGCCGGACGCCGTGAGCCATTCCTGCAGGGGTGCCGGGTCGCCGTCCTCGGTGAGGCTGACGATCCGAGGGCCGAGGTCGGCCGCGCGCTCGCCGTCGAAGAGGAGTACCGGACCGTCCAACCAGTCGAGGCCGGGAGCGGCGTCGGCGGTGTCCATCGCCGCACAGCACACCATCGCCGTCACATGGTCCGCCAGCACCTCACGCGGGGTGCGCGGCGGCTGAAGGGGGAACAGCGGAAGGGCTCCGTCGTCCCAGAGCGCGGTGTCGGGCCAGAGGGCGCCGTCGGGTCCCCGGCCGGAGGCCGTCGCCGCGGCCGTGTGCCGATACGGAGCGGAGGCCTCCTCGCGGGCCAGTTCGGCGGCCAGTCCCGCGGCGAGGGCGGCGGGGACACCACCGGGTCCCGGAGCGTCCGAGTCCTCGCCGGCGAGGGCGTCTGCCGGATCCGGGCGGCCCGCCGCGACGCCCCACCGCTCCGACTCGACGGCGTCCGGCGGACCAGCGGACTCGGCGGGCTCGGCGTGACCGGTGACCGACAGATGGTCCAGAACGCGGGCGAGGGTGGGGCCCTCGGAGGACGGAGCGTGCGCCCGCCCGGAGGTGCGGCGCACACCCAGGGTGTCCAGGACCCGGTGGAGGCGGGCAGCCTCGGTACGCCACTTGCGGTCCACCACCTCGTCCGGGTAGTCCCGCCAGTCCACCGGGGACCAGTCGGGGCCGCTCTCCGCAGGCCCGCCGTGGAAGAGGCGGGCCGCGAGCAGCGAGACCGTCTCGTCGACCGTGCCGGGCTCCTCCAGCAGGTCGCAGGCGGGGCGCTCACCGAGCCGGGAGGTGAAGCCCTCGGCGAGCCGGTCGCGTCGGGACAGCTCGGTCAGCGCGGCCACGACTCCCGCGTCCAGCCGGGTCGGCCAGCGACCCATCCGCCACGCGGGCAGCGCGACCCGGGTGAGCAGCCGGTCCCAGCCGGCGTACGCCAGTCCGACCTGCTCCTGGGCGACGATCCGCGGGCCGTAGTCCACAGCCTGTGCACGCTCCGCGGCCGCCACCGCGACACCCCGCTCCATCTCGGCCGCGTACCCGCGGCAACCTCTCAGCAGCAACCGGGCCACCCAGCCCAGCCCCGAGCAGGCCAGGCGGGCCGGGGCCCGGCGGCCGGGCGCCGCTGCCACCGCCACCGTCGCGTCCAGGCCGCGTACGAAGCGGCGGGCCGCGGCTATGTCCGGATGCGCGGACGGCCCCGTGCCGGCGACGACCGGGGCGAGGACCGCCCGCAACTCGCCGACGCGCATCCACCAGAGGAACGGGGAGCCGATGACGAGGACCGTGGCGGCGGCAGGACGGCGGGTCGGGGGGCCCTGACCGACGGTGGTGGGACCGTCGCGGTCGACCGGACCGGCGTCCCCCCGGACCGACGGTTCGTACGCGGGGTGGGTGCGGTCCTCCAGCCAGCTGTCGCAGTCCGGGGTCAGCGCTATCGCGGACGGCGCGGGCACGTCGAGCCGGTCGGCGAGGTCGCGCACCATCCGGTACAGGTCCGGGGCCGCCTCCTCGGCCACCGGCACCGTGGGGCTGACGGCGGGCCGGGCCCGCGCCACCACGAGGCCGACCCCGCCGGCGGCGAGCAGGACGAGCAGCGCGGGCACGGACACCGCCCAGCGAGCGACGTCCCAGCCCCGGCCCACCAGGTGGCCGGTGGAGCCACCGGCCAGCAGGATCACCGCGAACGCGGCGGGCAGCAGGGCCACGGCCAGGGCACGGCTGCGGACACGCAGCACCGCCAGCGCCCGGGACCGCGCTGCCTGCGCGCCCGCCTCCACACCCATGCCGGTCATGACCGGACCTCACCCCCTGCGTGCAGTCCTGGTGCCGCTGCGTGCCCTGATGCGTGCCCTGATAGTGCTCACTCCCCCACTGTGGCACCCGCCGACGACATCGCAATGTCGGTGGGCCAAGTGCCGGAACGCGTGCGCCGCACCCTAGTTGGGGCTCCGGGCCCCGTCAGCCGGATGGCGCATCGGTCACCCGATGGAATGGCTTTGGTCAGAGGTGGATGACGTGCAGCGAAACAAGGGCCCCGGATCCTGAGACGGATCCGGGGCCTTAGGGGTCCAAGTGGTCCACGTGGTTGAGGGGTCCAACGGTGTCGGCGCCAAGCCCGGAAGGCAGCCCTGGGCTCCCTCCCGGTCCTCGGCTCCTGCGGGCCAGGCTTCCGCGGAGCCGGGACTTCCCCGGCCCGGCCTTCCCCGGCCGGGCCTGCGTGAGGCCCGTAGCTCTCGCGGGGGCAGAACCGGGCCGGGCGGTGGCCGGGCGGTGGCCGTGCCGGGCCGGGCGGTGGCCGTGCCGGGCCGGGCGGTGGCCGTGCCGGGCGGTGGCCGGGCGGTGGCCGGGCGGTGGCCGGGCGGTGGCCGGGCCGGGCGGTGGCCGGGTCAGGCCTGCGCTGCGGCCTTCGCGGCGATGTCGGTGCGGTGCTGCGAGCCGTCCAGCCCGATGCGGGAGACGGCCGCGTAGGCCCGGTCGCGGGCCTCGGCGAGGTCCTTCCCGGTCGCGGTGACGGACAGCACGCGGCCGCCGGCGCTGACCACCGCCTCGCCGTCGCGCCTGGTACCGGCGTGCAGGACGTAGGCGTGCGGGGCGTCCTGGGCGGCGACCTCGTCGAGGCCCGTGATGGGGTCGCCGGTGCGCGGGGTGCCGGGATAGTTGTGGGAGGCGACGACGACGGTGACCGCCGCGTCCTCACTCCAGCGCAGCGGCTCCAGTTCGGCGAGGCGGCCGGTGGCGGCCGCCGACAGCAGTGCCGCGAGCGGAGTCCTCAGACGGGCCAGCACGACCTGCGTCTCGGGGTCGCCGAAACGGGCGTTGAACTCGATGACCCGCACCCCGCGACCGGTGATCGCCAGACCGGCGTAGAGCAGACCGGAGAAAGGCGTCCCGCGGCGGCGCAGCTCGTCGACGGTGGGCTGGAGGACGGTTCGGAGGACCTCCTCGACCAGCTCCGGATCGGCCCAGGGCAGGGGGGAGTAGGCGCCCATGCCTCCGGTGTTCGGGCCCTCGTCGCCGTCCAGAGCACGCTTGAAGTCCTGGGCGGGCTGGAGCGGCAGGACCGTCTCGCCGTCGGTGACCGCGAAGAGGGACACCTCGGGGCCGTCGAGGTACTCCTCGACGACCACCCTTCCCCCCTGTCCCGACGCACTGGAGGAGGTCCCCAAGCAGGCCGAGGCATGGGCCTCGGCCGCCTCGAGGTCGCCGGTGACGACGACGCCCTTGCCGGCCGCCAGACCGTCGTCCTTGACGACGTACGGTGCGCCGAAGGCGTCCAGGGCCGCGGCGACCTCCTCGTCGGTCGTGCAGACGTAGGAGCGGGCGGTCGGTACGCCCGCCGCCGCCATGACGTCCTTGGCGAACGCCTTGGAGCCCTCCAGTTGCGCGGCCTCTCCGGACGGGCCGAACGCCGGGATGCCGGCGGCGCGCACGGCGTCGGCGACGCCCGCGACCAGCGGGGCCTCCGGACCCACGACCACCAGCTCGGAGCCGAGTTCCCGGGCCAGCGCGGCCACGGCGGCACCGTCCAGCGGGTCGACCCGGTGCAACTCGGCGACCTCGGCGATGCCGGCGTTGCCGGGGGCGCAGTGCAGCGCGGTCACGGCGGGGTCCAGGGACAGAGAGCGGCACAGGGCGTGTTCGCGGGCGCCGCTGCCGATGACGAGGACGTTCACGAGGTCAGCCTAACGGCAGGGCCGGGGCCGCCTTTGTGCGGGCTTCCGAAGGAGAGCCCCGCCGCCCATGGTGGGATTCTCCAATGCGGCGGGCTTCCCTCGGCGACCGGCCGCGCACGAACCGACCGGCCGGCAGACCTGCCGGGCCGCCTTGCCTGTCGGGCCGCCTTGCCTGCCGAGCCGCCTTGCCTGCCGGGCCGTCGGGCCTGTCGGCCGTCGGGCCTGTCGGGCCGCGGACGGATGTGAAGGCGGGGCTCCGAACCCGGCGCCTACTCGTTGGTGAACTCCTCCACGACGGTCGCTCCCAGCTCCCGCACGATCAGCTCGTGCCCGGAGAGAGCGGAGTCGACGAGGTCGGGATCGTCGTCCTCCGGGATGTCGTCCTCGGGAGCGACCGGCGCCGGCGCGGGGGCGGGCGCCGGAGGCGGGGGCGCCGCCGGAGCGGACGCAGGTGTGGAGGGAGCCGAGGGCGTCGGCGCCGCGGAGGCCGGTGGGGCGGACGGTGGGGGCGCAACCGGAGCGGCACCGCCACCGCCGTAGCCGCCGCCGTTGCCGCCACCGCCGTAGCCGCCGCCGTTGCCGCCACCGCCGTAGCCGCCGGGCCCGGGGGCACCGGTCGGCGGAGCGGGGGCCGAGCCGCCGGACGGGTCGACGACGGCCTCGATCTTCCAGTTGACGTTGAACTGCTCGACCAGCGCCTGTCGGAGCACGTCCTCGCTGCCGCTGCTCGCGAAGTTGTCCCGGGCTCCGGCGTTGACGAAGCCGAGCTGGAGGGTGGCGCCGTCGAAGCCGGTCACCTGGGCGTTCTGGCTGAGCAGGATCCAGGTGAAACGGCGGCGGTTCTTCACCGCCTCCAGGATGTTCGGCCAGAGCGAGCGGGGGTCGAGGCCGCCGGTCGGTGCCGCCGCCGCAGGGGCGGGCGTGGCGGCCGGCGCCGCGGAGGCGGGCGGGGCGGAGGCCGGCCGGGGCGCGGAAGCGGGCGGGGCGGGGGGCCGGCCGGCGCCCGCGGGGGCCGCCGTGGGCCAGCCGCCGGGACGGCGCCCTCCTCCCGCGGGGGCGGCGGTGGGCCAGGCGCCCGGCCCCTGCTGCGCCGCCAGGGCCGGCTGGGACTGCGGCTGCCGCTGCCCCTCGGCCTCCGGTCCGGCGGCCGAAGGGGTGGAGGAAGGGGTGGAGGAAGGGGTGGAGGAAGGGGTGGAGGAAGGTGCCGGAACCGGGGCCGGAGCCGGCACCGGGGGAGAGTCCGGGGCAGGCGGGGTCGCCGGTGCCGGCGGGGAGGGCGCGGGCGCAGGGCCGGGAGCCTGCGCCGCACCACCGGCGGCTCCCGGGCCGGTGCCCGCCGCGGGGCCCGGGTTCCGTACCGCCGCCCGAGCCGCGGCGGCACCGCCGCCCGGAGGGATCGGCGCTCCGCCGGTGCCCGGAGCGGCCGCCCCGGTGCCGCCGCTGTGCGCCTCTGCTCCGGGCACGTATCCCATCGCGGGCATGCCGCCACCCGCCGAGAAGTTCACTCCGCGTTCGATGCGGTCGAGGCGGGCCATCACCGAGCGCTCGTCTCCGTACGCGGCCGGCAGCAGCACCCGTGCGCAGATGAGCTCCAGTTGGAGGCGGGGCGCGGTGGCGCCGCGCATCTCCGTCAGCCCCTCGTTGACCAGGTCGGCGGCGCGGCTGAGCTCGGCGGCACCGAAAGAGCCCGCCTGCGCCCGCATGCGCTCGACGACATCGGCCGGGGCATCGAAGAGCCCCTTCTCCGCGGCGTCCGGGACGGCGGCGAGGATGACCAGGTCACGCAGCCGTTCCAGCAGGTCGGCGACGAACCGTCGAGGGTCGTTGCCACCCTCGATCACCCGGTCCACGACCTCGAAGGCGGCGGCTCCGTCACCCGAGGCGAAGGCTTCGACGACGGAGTCCAGCAGTGACCCGTCCGTGTACCCGAGCAGGGCGGTGGCCATGGCGTACGTCACACCGTCGGCCCCGGCGCCGGCCAGCAGCTGGTCCAGGACGGACATGGAGTCCCGCACGGACCCAGCGCCGGCCCGCACGACGAGCGGAAGCACGCCGTCCTCGACGGGGATGTCCTCCTTCCCGCACACCTCGGACAGGTAGTCGCGCAGTGTGCCGGGCGGCACGAGCCGGAACGGGTAGTGGTGGGTCCGCGACCGGATCGTGCCGATGACCTTCTCGGGTTCGGTGGTGGCGAAGACGAACTTCAGATGCTCGGGCGGCTCCTCGACGACCTTGAGCAGCGCGTTGAATCCGGCCGACGTGACCATGTGGGCCTCGTCGATGATGTAGATCTTGTATCGGCTCCGCGCGGGCCCGAAGAACGCCTTCTCCCGCAGGTCGCGGGCATCGTCCACGCCACCGTGCGAGGCGGCGTCGATCTCGATGACGTCGATCGAGCCGGGGCCGTTGCGCGCGAGGTCCCGGCACGACTCGCACTCCCCGCAGGGCGTCGGTGTGGGCCCCTGTTCGCAGTTCAGGCAGCGGGCCAGGATGCGCGCACTGGTCGTCTTGCCACAGCCGCGCGGACCGCTGAACAGGTACGCGTGATTGACCCGGTTGTTCCGCAGCGCCTGCTGCAACGGGTCGGTGACATGCTCCTGCCCGATGACCTCGGCGAACGACTCCGGGCGATAGCGGCGGTACAGCGCGAGAGACGACACGCCTACGAGGTTATAGGCGCCCACCGACAACCCGCCCCGACCGGGGACCGCCCCCCTGGAAGCGCCCCTTCCGCACCTACGCGAACGCCCCCCACGCACCCGCCAGAGCCAACCTACCCTTGCTGCCTTCCGGCCCTGGGGGAGTTCAGTCAGATAGCGCCGCGTGAGGGGCTGCGCACAGCGTACCTGATGGGAGCGGTCGGGAACGAGTTCGCGAGCACTCCCCTCGGTCATGTAATGTTTCCGGCGGAGGATTCGCCTAGAGGCCTAGGGCGCACGCTTGGAAAGCGTGTTGGGGGCAACCCCTCACGAGTTCGAATCTCGTATCCTCCGCCAGTGCCTCACCGGGCACGATGTCGAAGGGCCCCCTGGAAACAGGGGGCCCTTCGACGTTGTCCCTACGGCTCGTTGTCCTGGTTTTTGTCCACAGTGAGGTTGTCCGGGGCTCCCCAGATGGCGCGCTCGATCTTCCGGGCCGCTTCCTTGAGCATGGGATCGGTCACGTGCAGGTAGCGCGCCCGCATCCGTGCAGCGCCGCCCGGCTCCCAACCCATGATCTGGTCAATGACTCGGTCCGGGACCCCGAGCAGCATCAGCACAGTCCCCGCTGTATGCCGTGCGTCGTGCAGGCGCCCGTCCCGGACGCCGGCGTCCTCCAGCAGCCGCTTCCAGTCGTGGTAGTCCGTGTTCGGACTGAGCGGGCCGCCCAACGGTTTGGTGAAGACGTAGGCAGACTCGGTCCACAGGTTTCCCGCTGCCACGCGCTCCCGGGCCTGCGTCTCCATGTGGGAGCGGAGCATCACGACCAGCGGGCCAGGGAGGGGCACGGCGCGGCGCCCGGCGCGTGACTTCGTGTTCTTCGTCTCGCGCCGCACCTGCACCCGGGTCGGGCAGTATCCGGCCTTTCGGCCGCACGGCGCTGCCTCACCACACCCGTGCTCGTACTTCGGCCGCAACCGATTCCGGCGAAGCTTCAGGTACTCGTTGTCCAGGTCCACGTCCGACCACCGCAGACCGAGCGTCTCCCCCTGCCGCAACCCGAGCGCCAGGGCCAGCATCCAGCGGGCGCTGTTCCGGCGCTTGTTCACTTCGAGTAGGAGACTCTGCACCTCATCAACCGAGTAGGGCTCCACCTCGGTCTCGTCCTCTTCTATCCGGGGCGGCTTCGCCAGCGCGGCAGCATTCTTCGCCGCATGGCCACGCCGCACCGCCTCCCCCAGCGCCGTACGCGCCGTCCGGTGAGCCTGGTGGGCGGTGCCTGCCTTGCTGCCGGCACTCTGCATCCGGCGATACAGGCTCTCCAGGTGTTCGGGCTCCAGGCGATCGATGCGGTGCCGGCCGATGCCAGGCACGAGGTGAACCCGAACCGCCACCTCGTAACCGGCGTAGGTGTTCTCGCTCACGACAGGCTTGGCGATGTTCTCGACCCAGTGCTCAAACCACTTCGCCACCGTCCACGGCTTGCCGGGCTGACGCGCGGACCCTTCGTCGCGCTGCTTCTCCAGGCGCCGGACTTCGTCCACCAGCTCTTTGCGCGTGGGGCGCGTCAGGTGGCGGCGGTAGGGCGTTCCGTCGTCCTTGTAGCCCATGGGCACACGGGCATGCCAGCGTCCGTCCTTGCCCAGGTAGATGGCCGATTCGCCGTTGGCCCGGCGAGTGCGCTTTTTCTCCTCTGCCACTGGCAGTTCCTCCGGTCGGTGCGAGGTAGACAGGCCGGAGCGCCGCCCGCACGTCGGGCGGCGCTCCGGGAGGGTGAGATCAGGCGGCGCGCTGCTCGGCGCGGCGCCGGGCGAGGTAGGCAGCGGGGGCATCGGCGGGGACGCGTCGGAGTCCGCCGATGGTCAGGGACTCCAGTTCTCCGGTGCGGATGAGGGAGTAGCAGGTCGTGCGGCCGATGCGGAGGCAGCGGGCAGCCTCTTCGACGGTCAAGAGAACGGGGGCCAGGTCGCCAGTCTCAGCGAGTGGCGCGATGTCCACAGTGGCGATGCTCATGGAACGGTCTCCTCGGGGACTGTCCGTCGGGGGCGGGGTCTGTGTCGGGAGTTCGTGTGTGTCCGAGGTGGGCATTTCTGCGTCACCGCGTCATCTGCGTCACCGATACGGTCTGACCTGCGGGTTTCGGGTGACACAGGGCGGTTGGGGTGCGTCATCGGTGACGCAGGCTGTTCGTCACCGGTGACGCGGGTGACGCGGGGTGACGCAGAATTCCGGCTCTGCGTCACCCCTGTACGCGCAGCTCAGGGACCGTTTTCCGGCCGATGGTGACGCAGGTGACGCAGCGCTTCCTACTTAGGAAAAGAGAAGGGGCGTCTGTGGTGGTGCCGGTGAGACTCAGAGCGTGAAGAGGGAGCCGCTGCGCGGCGCGTCCCTTGCAGGGCGGCGCCGCCGCCGAACAGCAAGAAGAGCACGCCCCCGGGGCGGCGGTGCTCTTCTTGCTCGTACCGGCCGGGCGGTGCCGGTCAGAACGCCTGCTGCTCGGGTGGGGGTGTGGTGGGTGAGCGGGTCATTTCGAGGTAGCGGCCGTGTTTGGTGCGGCCCGAGTCGATGAGGACGCCGCGGGCGGCCAGGGTCGGTTGGAGGCGCTTGAGGCGGTCGGAGAGGACTTTGCCGGTGGTTGGCCACCCCTTGGGCAGGGCACGGCAGTCCTCACCTGTGTAGAGGCGGCTGAGGTGGTGTAGCCACTCTGTGGACGTCATCCGCTGCGCTGCCCCCGGTTCGATGTCGGCGGCGTGCCGCAGGACGGTTTGCGCGAGGAGGTCGCCCTCGATGACGTCGTCGTTGAGGTCGTCCAGGCTGCGCCGGTACGCGGCGAGTGCGCCGAGGCCGGTGGCGGCGTCGAGCTGCGCGCACAGGTGCGCGAAGTCCGCCATCCGCAGGTCGGTCGGTGTCTCGACGTCGACCGCGCGGACCTTGACCGTGAGGTCCAGCAGCGAGCCGAGGACGACGGGCAGCACGTCCGCGTACTCCGCCCACAGTTCCGCCTCCGTGCGCCGTACCCGCGGGCGTTCCAGGCGCAGCGGTAGGAGCCGTTCGGCGAGGTCGCCGCGGATGACTCCGACGTCGATGCCGGTCAGCAGCAGGGGGCGGCGGTAGCCGACGCGGAAGACGTCGCCGTCGGTGAACAGGGCGCGTTTGACGTTCTCGGCGCCGGTGACGATGCAGCACACGGCGTCGGACAGTTCCGGGGTCAGGTGGGAGAGGTTGTCCAAGGCGGTGACCCATCCGGCCGCCACCGCGGCGATCAGGTTCTCCTCATCCTTCGGGGCCCTGCGCAGGTCCCCGGTCATGCCTTCGATGATGCGGATGAGCATGCGTCCGCCGGTGGACTTGCCCGCGCCCTGGGGGCCGGTGAGGAACGGGGCGGGCACGGGCACGGACGGTGCCAGGCAGCCGATCAGCCAGGCGATGGCCAGACACTCGGTCTCGGCGCCGGCGAAGTTGCATAGCCTGAGTAGCAGGTCGATGCCCTTGCCGTCGGTGTCCTTCACCGGCAGCGGCAACTCCCCGGTGAGCTGGGTGCGCCGCCAGCACACCTCCCGCGGGTCGGGAACCGCGACGTCCCACCCGGTGGGGTGGATACGCACGGACTGCCCGTCGCTGCGGCCGAGGTCCAGCCAGGTGGCCCCGTCGCATCCGGGGGCCACGCGGATGTGGACGGGCTGTACGTCCTCGCTCAGCGCGAGCGCTTCGATCAAGTCCAGCGCTTCCTTCAGGGCGGTGCCGTTGAACACGCCGTGCCCGTCGCGGAAGAGTCCGACCATGAGTTCCTGGCGGTGGCTGCCGGTGGTGCCTTGGGAGCGGATGGGGCGGGCCACGGGGTGGCCGTTGCGCTGCGCGTACACGGTCCCGTCGGCGGTGCGGAAGTACCGGAAGTGCTGCTGCGCGTAGTCGGTGATGACTTCTCGGGCCGGGGGCTTGTCGTCGTCGGCCATGGTCACAGTCCCAACCGGTTGAGAGCGTTCGTCCACGCGTCCGCGCAGTGCCGCGGGGTCTCGCCCTTGCTCTGCGCGGCGGTGAACAGGCGGGCGACGTGGGTGTCGGTCAGGCAGCCGCACCGGCCGTGTGTGGACAGCACGGCCAGGAACGTCCGGTACACGGTCGCGTGGACCGCACTGGACGCCTCGGTGATGCGCTGCTCTGCCATGGCGATCCCGCGGTTCAGGTAGGCGGGCGTGCGGTGCCGGCACTCCCCGTCCCTGGCCCCTGCGGGCCTGGTGGCCGCGTGCGCCAACGGCCGGGCCGGGGCAGGAGCCTTCACGGCCAGCGCGCGCACGGCGTCCGGCAGGGCGGTCATGGTGCCGGTTCCGGGTCCGAGGTAGCGGGCGTAGGACATGGTCGACTTGATGTCGACGCCGGGGCGGACCGCGTTGCGGGAGGCCATGGCGCCTCGGTAGATCCAGTGCTGACCGCGCGTGGTCGGCACGGTCCGGGTGGCGGGCAGGGCGGTGCGTGCCCAGGCGATGGCGTCGGCGTCGTCCAGGTCGACCACGGTCAGCCCGGCGCCGCCGGGGTGGTAGCCGACGCACACCGCCCGACGCCATGCCGCCGCCCACGGGGGCGAGACGATGACGGCCGGGTCGGTGGCGGCGGCGGCCCACGCGTGGCAGACGCCGGGGCAGCGGCAGGGTCCCGGCGCCTTCATGTTCGGCCGGCCGTCACACGCGTTGTCCGCGCAGGCGGGGCAGTTGCCGAACGGTACCTTCCCCCGGCGCAGCGGCAGCACGGGCACGCCGGACGCCGCAAGGCTCAGCGCCGTGTGCTGGGGGTGGGGCGTCACACTCATGCCGCCACCCCCAGCGCGGCCGTGGCGAGGTACGCGGCATCGATCCACTCGGTGTAGGCGGGCGGGATGGCCTCCGTCAGTTCCTCGCGCACGTCCGTCCAGTCGATACCCATCGCCGCTTGCAGCTCCGGGACGGACGGTTTGCCGCCGCCGTTGCCGTAGGCGGCGACGTAGGGGCCGTCGTAGAAGCGGCCGTGCCGGTAGCCGCGCACCCGCCCCCGATGCGGGCGGTGCGCCGGCTGCTCGATCGTCCAGCCGCTCACTTCGAAGTTGCGGTGCCGGATGACTCCGAGGCCGAACATCTCCCCGCACAGGGTCAGATCCTTGCGGATTTCGGCGCGGCCGTTGGGCTGTTCGATGACGTAGGGCAGGCCGGTGGCATCGAGCAGCTTCCGGGTGGGTGCCACCAGGTCGACGTGCGCACGTCCCCAGCCCTGGGAGCGGTTGGTGCCCACCGTCAGGGCGCACTTGTCCTGGCAGGGCGGGGAGGCGTGCACGAACGCGTACCGCCGGATCTCGCCCGTGGTGATCAGGTGGGTGAGATGGGTGAGCGCGTCGCCCTGGTGGTGGGGGAAGGGGTAGTTGGGTCGGTGGGCGATGTCGCAGCCGTGCACACGGAAGCCGGCGCGGGCGTAGCCCATGGCGGCGCCGCCGGCGCAGGAGAACAGGTCCAGCAGTAACGGCCGCACGCCGTCTCGCTGGATGTCGGTGGGTTGGGTCATGCTGGAGGTCTCCAGTTCCATCGTTGGGTGACTGGCTGGACAAGGGCGGCCCGGTCTTTGCCGAGAGGGGGCCGCCCTTGGCGTTGTCAGCGGTGGAGTTCGTTGCGGTTGCGGGCGATGAGCCCGTAGGCGGGTGCGGTGAGGGTGTTGGTCTCCTGCCGGACCGGGCCGGTGTAGTGGTGGTGGGTTTCGGTGCGGGTGGCCTTGAGGGACTTGAGGGCTGAGCCGATGGCGGCGGCGACCGCGGCCACAGCGGCGATGGGGAGGGTGGCGAACAGGACGCTGGTCAGAGTCACGGCGGCGAATCCTTGGCAGGCGAGCCAGATCCCGCAGCCGATACCCACGCATGCGGCGCCGGTGCCGATGCCCGCGACGGCGGTGCCCGCGGCCCATGCGGGCACGATCCGGTGGTCGGGTTGGGGGACGGGCGGGGTGGTGCCGTGGTCGGGCACGGGGTGGGTGTCGCGGTAGCGGGTGGGTGTCTGTGTGACGGGCTGGTAGGCGTCGGCGATGATCCGGCGCGCTTCGGCGTTTGCCTGTTCGTCGCTCATCCGCGCGTACGGGTTGAGCGGGTCGGGGGTGCTCTCGGGCGGGGTGGTCGGGTGCACAACGGTGTCCCTTCAACCGGGAGGAGTGTCACGCCGGGTGATCGGTCTAGTGGGGCGTAGTGGGTAGTGGGTAGTGGGGTCCCCAGTGGGGGATGCCTGTTCAAAGCCCCTGCGCGCCCCACTAGGGGCCGGTGGTGGGTAGTGGGGGTGTTTCCCCGCTACCCACTACTCGGTAGCGCTGCGTAGAGGGTGTTCAGGCGTGGTCGGGGTGGACGTAGACCGAGTGGGGGCCGTTGTCGCGGTAGACCAACTGGCCCCGTTCGGTGGCGGCCTGGAGGGCGGCGCGCACGGTCTTGCGGTCCTTGCCGACCAGTTCTGCGATCGCGGACGGCTTCATGCCCTCCGCCCCGGTGGCTTTGATCGCGTCGATAGCGGTGGGCAGCCATGCCGGGCCCTGCTCGCCCCGCAGCGCGGAGAGGTTCAGTCCGGCCGGCAGGTCCGGCCCATCCCCCTCACCCTCGCCTTGCTTCGGCTCTCGGGTGTGGGGGTCGGGTGCGGTGGCGAACTGCGCGTCGATCTCCGCGCGGAAGCGGCGCAGCATCTCCTCCTGCGGCGACGCCGGGCGCTGCTCCTGCTCGCGCAGGGCGGACAGGTTCAGGCCCTGTCCGGGCCCGTCCGGGGTGGGGTCGTCGTCCAGGCCGGGGAGGTCGCGCATCCAGGCGGTGCGGTCGGTGTCCCAGCGGCGGGCGTAGGCGGGCCCGGCGACTCTGGCGGAGACGTCGTCGAGGCGGGGGTGGCGGGTGGATGTGGCGGCGGTGATCTCCCGGATCTGGTTCGGCAGGATCCGCCAGGCCTTGAACAGTGCCGCGGGCGACTCGGGGGTGCCCATGAAACCGGCGCCCTTGTAGGGGGCCTGCTCCACGCGCAGTCCGCGGCGGCCGGGGAACATCTTGGACAGGTCCATGCCCTCGGTCTCGCCGCCGGTCAGGGCGACGCGGACCTTGCCTTCCCGGCGGATCATCAGGTTGCCCAGCACGCTGCCGGTCGCACCGAGCGCGGTGAGGACGGTGCGCACGCCCATGGCGCGCAGCATCCGGATGACTTCCAGGATCTTCTTGGCGAGTTGCTTCATCTGCCGGTCGGTGCTGACCAGGATCTCTGCGCCCTCGTCGATGACCAGCATGATTTGCGGGATCTTCGCGCTGATCGGGAGGAGGTCGGTGTTCGCCTTGGCGAGCAGGTCCTGATAGGCCCTCTTGCGGTGCAGGCCGATGGCGAGCGCGGCATCGAGCATCAGCATGGCTTCCTCGTGGGAGGCGGCCAGCCAGTCGATACCGGGGCGAACCGGCTCGCCGCCCGCGGTCTCGATGTCCCCGTTCAGTGCGGGCAGCACCCACGGCAGTCCCGCGCTGCCGGCGTTGAGGTCGATCACCCATGTCAGGACGTCGTCGGCGCGGGCGAAGCCGGCCAGGATGTCGTGGACCATGTTGGTCTTGCCCGATCCGGTCGGGCCGACCACCAGGGCGCACTGCTCGCGCAGGTAGGCGCAGACGACTTCTCCGTTGGTGCGCACCCCCCAGGGCAGGCCGGTCAGGAGGGACAGGCGGCCGTAGTCGTCGGGGTAGGGGCGGTCATCGTTGAGGACGTTGACCGTGGTCACGTCCAGGATGGTGCGGCCCTGGTGGATGCCGGGGGTGGCGGTGGCGGTGCAGCCGTGCGGCAGTTTGGCGTCCGCGGACAGCGCCACCGTGTGCTGGGCGATGCGGTCGTAGGTGATCCCGCCCTGCGGCTCCAGATCCAGCGAGTAGCCGGTGGTGGTCGGCCACATCTCCACGGCGAGCACCCGCACGGTGATGTTGCAGATCCGCTGGATCCGCTCTACCCACGCCTCGGCGATCGCCCGCCGCTCCGCGGACAACTCCTTCGCGATCTGCCGCTGTTCGGCGGCGATCGCCTCCTCTTCGCGGGCTTCTTCGTAGAGGTTGGTGGAGCGGGTGGCGGCGCCGATGCCGACGCCGAGGGTGGCGAGTGATCCGAGGGCGGCCCAGGTCAGGGGGCCGTGGGTGATGGCCCAGGTGGTCCAGCCTGCTCCGATGAGCCAGGAGGCGGCGCGGGAGGCCAGGGTGCGGCCGGCGTTGCGCACGCGCAGCCCGGCCACGGTGTGACCGAGGGCGCCGGCGGTGCCGACGGCCAGGGCCCAGCCGGGGGGCATGTGGGTGGCGGCGCCGGTGGTGGCGACGGCGAAGGCTCCGGTGGTGGCGGACAGGGCGCCGGTCACGGGTCCGTGACCGGCCGCCCAGTCCAGCACCGGGCCACTACCGGTGTTCTGCTGTTTGGTGGTGGCGGTGCTGCTCATCGTCAGACGTTCCAGCCCTTCTCGGCCTCGGTGCCGTTGCGGGGGTCCTCGTGGCGGGCGATGTCCTGCTCGTGGGCCTGGCGGAACAGCGGGCCCATGTCCTCCGCGACCGCGACGGCGCTCATCAGGGCGCCGAAGATGTCGTTGAAGCTGTCCGCGACTTCCTTCTCCAGCGGGAACTCGCTGTCGGAGCGCTCGGCGAGGATCTTCATCACGTTCGCCACGGACGTCAGCGCGGCGGGCAACCCCTCGACCATGGCGAGGATCTCCATGGCGTTCTCGGGCTCGTAGGAGTTGGCCGCCTGCTCCATCTCCTCGGCGGCCTCTGCAAAGCGGAATCCGGACACGAACTGCTCTCCTTCACTCACCTCGGGGATCGTGCTGGCAGGGGTGTCCACGGCCGGGCGCTGCACCTGCTCGCCCAAGCCGCCCGTGCCGTCCTGCTCGGCCTCCGCATCCGCGGCGGCCTCCTGCTCGCGCAGGTCCTTGCGGGTGGTCTCGTCCCGCTCCGCGCGCTGCTCGCCTGCCGTTCGAGCCATCCGCCGGTACAGGCGCCGCCCGGGATGCATCAGCGCGGGGATGCCGAGCTTGCGGCCGATCGGGGTGCCGAGGAGCCCGAGCAGACCGACCGGGAGAGCGAGCATGGCAGCGAGCAGGCGACGGCCGTGAAAGCGGGCCGCGGACCGGCGCAACGCCTGACGAGCCGCCTTCCGGGCCGGTGCCTTACGGACGTTGCCGCGCTGTACGGCGACCGTGCCACCGTTCTTCGCATCCCGCGCGGCGCGCTGCTTGGCGATCGCCGCATCCCGCGCGGCCCGCGCCTTACGGATCGTGCCCCCCGTCAGGCGGCCCGCCAGGCCGGGGCGCTTGCCCGACCGGGCGCGGGCTGCGGTGGCTTTGGCATTGCGGCGGGCATCGGCGACCGCGCGCCGCGCGCGGGTGGTCTGCGCCCGCTGACCGCCCCGCGAACCGGCCGCGGTCCGCTGCGCGGCGCGCAACGCCCTGACCCGCTCCACCCCGCCCACAGCCGCGCTGCGGGACGTTGCGGGTTTGGACGGGCCGTGACCCGTCCTGGTGGGGGTCTTTCCGCTGGCCGTGGGGGTGCCGTTGCGGGCGGCGGTTGCGTTGCTGCGGCGGTGCTGGCCGGGCACCGTGCCCGACCGGCCACCGGAGCGACCGGGACGGGCACCGCTCGAACGGCTTCCGGAGCTGCCGCGGGTGCCCGCACCGCTGCTTTGCAGGCGGGCATTGCGGGCGGTGGAGCGGCCGGCGGCGCGGGCGGCGGTCCGGCGAGCCTCCCGGCGCGAGTCGGGCTTGCGGGAGCGGGTGGCGGCGACTGTGCCGAGCACCGCCATCCCGGTAGCGGCGACCGCCGCGGCGAGCGGACCACCGGCCAGCGAAGCGGCGGCGACCGCACCCACGGTGCCGTTCGCCCCGGACAGGGCGAGCGGGACGATGGGCCAGCCACCGGGCGTGTGCTCCACCTCCCTCCCCTCCCGCACCTTGGCGGGCGGGGTGTCGGGCGGAGGTGGTGGGGTCGGGGCAGCCTCGACGGCTACCGGCTCCGTGCTGAGTTCCGTCATGCTGAAAGCACTCCTCTATGGGGAGTAGGGCCCGGCCAGGGCTGTAGGAGGCATTTGGCCGGGCCTGCCAACAGGGTTTATGCAGCGCGCTGTTCTTCGGAGTAGGCGCAGGTGACGCACATGCCGAGCGTGGGAGGGATGACGTATCCCGCGTCGCGGCGGCATTGAGGGCAGGTGCGGCGGGCGGTGTTGGCCTTGGCCAGGGCCGCCCACTTCGCAGGCGTCATCGAGCGGACCGGTTTCGCCCGGTCGGTGCGGTACAGGTAGGCGACCAGCGGGCCACGTCGGCGGCGTCGTGGGCGTTCCACGACCGCTGCTACGTCCTGACCACCTGGACGGAGTCCGAGGGCGCGGAGTTGGCGGCGGGTGGCGTAGCCGTCCGGGGCGAGCCGCCACCGGTAGACCGGCAGCGTGCCCATCAGGCGTTCTCAAGCACGGGTCCGGCGTGGTCGCGGTGCTCGGTGTAGCGGGCGGAGACCCAGCCGACCGACCAGCCGCACAGCTCCGCCGCCGCCCGCACCGCAAGCCCCTCCGCGAACGCCGCCCGCACCACCGCACGGGCGCGCTCCTCGGGAAGCTTCTCACCGGCCGGTCCGGCGGACAGCAGCGCGGCGCGTTCACGGCGTTCACGCTCGGCCCGCTCCTGCTGCTGCCGGAGCTCGGCCGCGGCCCGCTCCCGCGCTTCCCACTCGGCGCGCTGAACGGCTTCCCGTTCGATGCGTTCACGTTCGCGCTGCTGCTGTTCACGCGCGCGCTCACGGCGTTCACGCGCCTCTCGCTCCGCCCGCTCCGTCGCCTCCTGCTCGGCGCGCTCGGCTTGGCGGGCGGCTTCCTCACGGTCGCTCTGCTCACGGGCGAGCCGGGCCTCATGCTCACGCTGTTCACGCAGCAGCAGCGCCGCGTGCTCACGCTCCTCACAGGCCCGCCTCTGAGCGCTCTCGCGCCGCTCGGCGGCGGCCTGCTCGCGGGCTTCCCGCTCGGCGCGCTGCTCAGCCTCCCACCTGTTCACGGCGGCGGCGATCGCGCGCCGGTAGGCGAGCCCGGTCTCGGCGGTGACGATGAGCAGGAGCGGCGCGACCGCGTGCACGGCCACGCCCACCAGGTCGTTCGTCAGCGCGGAGTCGGCGACGTTGAGGGCCAGAGTCATGCAGCCGGTCATCCACCGCAGCGCGATCGGCCACCGGCCGCCGTGCCCGCCGAGACGGGCGAGCACCGCGTCCAGGCGGACCACGATGACCACCGCGGCGTCCACCACGAGCGGCAGAATCGGCGCGGTCCACGCCCAACGGCTTGGGGTGTGCTGGGCCGCGAGCGGGGTCACGGTGAGGACCGAATACAGCATCGCCCCCGCCACGATCAGCCACGTGCCCGCCGACAGGGCCCGCTCTGCTGAACGGATCTGCTCGGCGTTCACGCGACCACCCCCGCCCGTGAACGCACCCGCGTCGACGCCATCAGAATGACCGCGGTGGTGGGGTCCTCCGGGACCGTGCTGTCCTCCGACCACTCCCACGCACCACCGTCGACCGGTTCGAAACCGAGCGCACGGAGCGCGCGTGAACGCTCCATGAGCGTCGGCACCGGACGCCGCCGGCCGAACGCGAACTCCGGCCACCGCTCCGTCGTGCCGAACAGCACCACGTACACGCGCCAGCAGCCATCCCGCACCGACATCTGCGCGATGAACTCCCGCGCCGTCTCCTGCGCGCTCATGCCGCACCGCCCCGGCCCGCGTCCGTGGCCTGGTTGGTCAGCGTGCGCCGCGCGGCCAGTACCCGGCGGCGGGCACGGCGGATGCGCCGGGTGTCCAGCTCTGTGGGGGTGCGGTCGAGGGTGGTGATCTGCGCGTCCAGCAAGTCGACGTCCGCCAGGATGGCGGGCATCTCCTCCTCGATCGCGTCCAGCTCCGCATCCGTCGGCTCCATGAAGTGGGCGAACGCGGTAACAGCGTCCTGAACAGTAACGATGTGATCCATTGGGTCTGGTTCCTTCCAGCGAGGAACGGCCCGTCGCGGCTCCCGGGTGGCACCCCGGGAGCCGCTTGCCGTTGACGTCGGAACATCCGGCCCCTCTCAGCGCTGCTCGTGTGAGACGAGCAGCGGAGGCAACCGGCCGCAGCAAGCGCTACGGAGCAGCTGAACAGGTACAGGTGTTGCTGTCTCCTTCGGGAACACGAGCTCCCGATTCAGGCGTATGGAGACGTGACCTTTCGGTCTAAGCCGTCCCGAATGACAAGGGTCGGGTCCGCCCTCGGCCCGCTCTGTCCCGGGCCCCTTCACCTCGTGCGGTCCTGTCAGAAGGCACAGAGATACCCGAGGCGCTAGTCATTGTCCGTACAATGGCTACAGTCAGGATGTTGGCAGACGGTGTGGCGGACCGCAAGCACATTGGCCGCATTGACTGGACAATGCAGTCAGCTAGCGGCTTCCATGGGAGGCATGGCAGTGACCCGACTCGGGCGAAACCCGATGTACCAGCAGATCGCGGACGCGCTGCGGGAGCAGATCACGTCCGGGAAGCTCGAACCCGACGCGAAGCTTCCGACGGAAGCGGAGCTGCGTGACCAGTACGCCGTGTCACGGGAAACCGTGCGCAAGGCACTCGCCCAGCTCGTGAACGAGGGGCTTGTCGTCTCAGCCAGGCCGCAGGGTCACTTCGTCCGGCGCCGTCAGCCGATGGTGTTCCGACCTCAAGGGGAGTTCCGGAAACGGCCCTACTCGCCGGAGATGGACGCCTTCATGACGGAGTACTCAGCGGAGGGACGCGAACCACGGCAGGAAATCGAGGTGGCGATTGTGGAGCCACCGGAAGACGTGGCCAAGCGGTTGCGGTTGGAGCCGGGCGACCTCGTTGCAGTCCGCAAGCGGGTGCGGTACCTGGATGGCGAGCCGTTCAACATCAATGACAGCTACTTCCCGCTCGCGCTCGTACGGGATTCGGAGGTCATGCGTCCAGAGAACATCGCTCGCGGCGCGAACGAGGTTCTGGCCGAACTCGGGTACCGGCAGGTCCGGGCGCTGGATGAGTTGTACGTCCGTATGCCGACGCCAGAACAAGTACACCGCCTCGATCTCGGTCCTGGGACACCGGTCGGCGTTCACGTCACGACCGGCTTCACAGAGGAAGGGCAACCTGTACGCGTCGCGGTGACTGTGCTCCCTGGGGACCGACACGTGATCTCGTACGAGCGGCAGCGTGAAGTGCCGAACGAGGAAGCATGAACGATCTGCGCATTCGTCCCGGCCGTCCCGATGAACTCGACACAGTGGAAGCACTGTTGAGCGAGGCCTCCGGCTGGCTCGCGTCACGTGGCATCGACCAGTGGCAGTACCCCCCGCATCGGGATCGCATCACAGCGGCGCTGGAACAGGGTGTGTGTTTCCTTGCTTCCGACGATGGCGAGCCCGTCGCGACCATCCAAGTCGATGACTTCGCCGACCCAGAGTTCTGGACACCAGATGACGACCCGGGCGATGCGCTCTACGTGCACCGCATGGCCGTGCGTCGGCACGCGGCCGGTGCTGACGTCGGCGCGAGGATGCTGGACTGGGCAGCGCACCGTGCTACGACACTGGGCAAGAGATGGCTCCGCCTGGATGCCTGGAAGGACAACGAAGGGTTGCACCGGTACTACAAGTCCGTCGGGTTCACCCTTGTGCGCATCGTTGACCTACCGCACCGTAGATCGGGAGCGCTCTTCCAGCGCCAGGCCCAAGGCGAGGCCTGAGGTCGGCCCCCACAGGCCAGGCACCACCTGACGCGCGACCTTCCATGGGCAGGGCCGGAGGCCACAAGGCGATGATCTGTAGAGCACCCTGCAGTCAAGACAATGCCTTCGGCGCGGGATCGGCCGGCACCGGGATGGCGCGGGCGTCGTCGCCGACTGCGGGTCCGTAGTGGCGCGCACGGGGATCTCCCGTCCCATCCAGCGTCGACCCAGGCAAAGCCGAGCAGACGAGGCTCAGGGCGTCCAGGTCGCTCGTACAGTTGCGCGCTCCACCTGGACGCCATGAACCACGCCCGCTCTACGGTGTTGTGGGTCGACGACGTACGGGACGGAGATCCGGAGCCAGTGGTGGGATCGGCTAGTGCGAAGCTGGCCAATCCGCAAGAGATTGGTGACATTCACCACACATTAATACGGACATATGAGCCCCAAGGTGGCGCGCCTTCGTGATGGGCAACGCGAGCGAGTCATGATTGTCAGCGGCGTGTGATACGAGACAGAATCATCGCAGGTCAGTGGACTGACGCGTGAACGCTTAGATCGCCTAGGCCAGCCTGAGTTCGTCTTGCATGGTCCGCCATGCCTAAGTGGGCGACTCAAGGGCGAGGGGCGCCTATTGCCAGGGGTGTGCCATACCGTTGGAGCCCCAACACCGAGAGACGCGCCTGCCTTTGGGGAGAACCTCCGGACGCGTCCTTCTGACGACCAAGGAGGACTATGCCCACTCTGGGTCTCGGTGGACTGTCGGGGCTTCACGTCATCTACTCGCACTCCCGCACAGGTGGCGCTCCTCGCGCTGGTGTTCGATATTCAACTCAAGGGCGACGTCCGGTAGTTCACCTCGACAGGCGGTACGGAGAGTCAGGTAGGTCACACGGAACATCTCATTCCGCGCAGAAAGCACACAGTCGGTGCCGCTGACCAGCCGCTTCGGGAGAGACGGGCGCACGCTCCGTATTGCGAGCCGCGTGTTTGCGCCCCCTGCGCCCCCTCTTTGATTACTGAGCGTCGCGGTCAGGGGGTAAGCTCTTTGGCTACCTGATTGGCAGTCAGCCAGTTGGCAGAGACAACTGTGCCCTCGCACGGATGTACGGTCCGTCGAGGGCAATGGACTCAAGGAGCCAGCCTTGAACCTCTACCACCCTATCGCCCCCTACTCGCCAGTCAACAACCGGGGGACGCCTTTCTCAGCGGGATCTCTTCGGTGACGGCCCACTCGCCACGCCGTCGCTTCAATGCCACCGAGCGGACTGTGCTCTTCCTTGCGGCGGACGGCCGCTGTACCCACTGCGGCATCGAGCTACAGCCGAGCTGGCACGGCGACCACATCACCCCGTACTCGGCCGGTGGCGCCACCGACATCATCAACGGACAGGCCCTCTGCCCGACCTGCAACCTCAAGAAAGGCCGCTCTGTGGTCAACGGCGCCCGCGGATGGCAAAACCAAGCACATGAAAAGTTCTTTGCCAACCCGACGAAGGACTATCTCGTCTCGGCGACTCCCGGAGCGGGAAAGACCTACTTCGCGCTGAATCTGGCAAAGCGCCTCATGCAAGAGCGCACTACAGAGCGCATCATCGTAGTCGTCCCCACCGACGCTCTGCGCCTCCAATGGGCTGACGCCGCAGGAAGTATCGGACTGCACCTCATGCCGGTTACTGATCCTGAGGACTATGGAAAGCCGGGCTACCAGGGCTACGTCGTGACCTACGCACAGGTGGCCAGGGGAATCGGATCTGAGAAGTTGCGGTACCTGACCAGGCGCCCCACAGTCGCGCTGCTTGACGAAATTCATCACGCAGGTCAGAACAAATCGTGGGGTGAAGGTCTAACGCACGCACTGGAGCACGCAGTTCATCGCATCGCGCTCACGGGTACACCGTGGCGCAAAGACGGTGCCAGCCCGATCCCCTTCGTGCGCTATGACCGGGATGGCAAGGTCGAGGTCGACTACGCCTACGAGTACGGCACTGCCGTCGCCGATGGAGTGTGCCGGCGCATCGAATTTCATGCGTACGATGGCGAGGCCAAGTGGACAGACTGCGGCAAAATCAGCACCGCCGCCCTGGGCGGTGAGCTCGCCGATGATGACGTACCCGCCGCGCTCGACGCCGTGTTGGAGCCCAACCACAAGTGGATTCCGGCGCTGCTGGCTCAGGCGAACACTGCGCTCGATGAACTACGTACCGAGGTGCAAGATGCGGGTGGTTTGGTGGTCGCGCATGAAAAGTGGCACGCACGGGCCTACGCAAACCTCCTCCGCCAGCTCACCGGTGAGCCGCCGACTGTAGTGCTCTCCGACGACCCAGAGGCAAAGGAGAACATCGACCGCTTTCGGGGAGGGCGAAGTAAGTGGCTGGTTGCTGTGCGGATGGTTTCTGAGGGCGTCGACATTCCACGCCTTGCGGTTGGTGTATACGCTACAAAGATTCGCACGCCGCTGTTCTTCCGTCAGGTTGTCGGCCGCTTCGTGCGTATCCGCAAGGACGAGGAGTTCAACGCCCGTCTTTTCATTCCCGCGATTCCGTCGATCATGCAGCATGGACGGGCCATCGAAGAGGAGCTCCGTCACCAGTTGGAGATCGAGTCAGACCGGGTCGAGCGTGTGCGTGAGAGTAGCGATTCTAGGGGCGGGATGCTTGATTTGCGTATTCCGCTCGACGCAACCGAGGCAGTGTTCGATAGGGCAATCGTGGACGGCGATGAGGTGACACCCGCCGAAGTCGCCAAAGCCGCGGCATGGCTACGAGCGAACGGCATCCCCTCGACCTACGCGGTGAACGCTGCTCGTGGTTTGAGATCTGCGCCCACCGCAGTAGCCGTGGCAGAGAAGCATATGACGACGCCAGCGCCCGCCCCACCGCGCCACCGTGCCGAGCGCATGCTTCGCGGGGAAATCGACACTCTGGTGGGCAAGTTGGCATATAGGCGAGGGATGCCGAAGAAGGATGTCAACCTGCAACTGATCCGTGAAGGCTGGCCAAGTCGCTCGAAGGCGACAGTAGAGCAGCTTCGCCGGCAGAAGAGTCATTTGATGCAGATTCTGGGAAGGTCTGAAGGCTGAACCAAGTTCACCATGTCCTGACATAGCCGCTTCAAGGTTCCCGAGACTGGGGGCGGCCTTAGAAACGGTGGTTGCAGTTCAGCAACCACACCAACCAGCATCAAAGATTAACAGCCCAGCCGGCCCCAGTGACCACTCCGCCCGTGATTGGCATGAGGGGGCGCAGCACTCGGTAGACCCCCGTGCCTCAGCAGTTGAGACTCTGCCAACCTCTCGTGGCGCAACGCAGGCTTTTGTGGGTCGATCTGGTCATGGCGCCGCCACTCCGGGGAGTCATCTTGGGGCTGATCTGGAGCTTCTAGAGGAGGTGCGCCAATGGCCAAGCACACGTTCGCAAGCTATGTCGTCAGGATTCGAAGGAGTCGAGGGAAGGACTACCTCCCTCTCAGTAACATTGATGGCATGGAAATCGATCTGCTCAAAGAATTTTACGGGTTCTTCCTTCACCTTCAGGAGCGGGCGTTCGAATTTCCTGAGAAAGAACGCTCGCTTGAAGCTCGTGAGATTCAGCAGAAGAACCGTTCCCTGCACGTAAAGCTTGCATATGGCGCCTACGGTGCCCAATCGCGTATCCGTGACAGGACAACCGGGCAATTGGTGTTCCAAAAGGAGGAAGATCACGTAGATCTGACCGACTTGCGAAATTACATCATCTTGCCTGAAAATTCCACCGCCGGCCTCCTCTTCACTGAGCGGTTCCAGGGTAGCGGCATTGTGTCAGCGCTCTCGGAAGCATTCAAGAAGGCATTCCATGCCAAATATAGCGGCTATACGCTAGAAATTAATGCCATGACGTCAGAGGCTGCATTTGGTGCATTTATGGAAAGTGGGGAGATTAAGAAAATCAGATTGGTGCGGCAGGCTATTCCCCACGACGTAGCAGGCGCGCTGGGACTAGGTGACGAAGAGACGGAACTTGGCTCCCTCGAGATCATGTTGCGCCCTCCGCGCACGGGAGCTTTCCGCAAGAAGAGGATCCAGTCTGTGATGAGTGGGGAAACCGATGTATCTAGCCTTCTAGAGTGGCGCAACGTTGCCTTCCGAGAGCTCAAGGTCGAGGTCAAGATCGCCGACTCGGTCAGGACGTTGTCAGTGTCGTCTGGTACAACACCAGGCATGCTCTACGACCTCGACTCGGAGATGCGGAAGGAAGGAGTAGTCGAGCTGTCCGACGCATGGGTGTACTCGAAGGCCGAAGAGCTAGCTGAAGACCTAGGTGAGAATATGGGCCTCAGCGCCGACCGTATGCGCCGCGAATTCCAATGGCCAGAATCTTGGGATCGCTACAGGCTGGAGGTTCCCGTTGATGCGAATGATTGACCTCATTCCGATCGTCGAAGATCATTTCAACACCCTGCGCAGCCACTCGACCAACAGGATTATGTGGGGGGAGGTTATATTGTTCTATGGGGTACCAATTGCACTGGGGGGAGTCGGCGTGGCGCTGCATTGGAAAATTGGCGGAGTCGACAATATTTTGGCTGCCTTCGCCATCCTGACCGGCCTGCTTTTTAACCTCCTAGTATTGCTGTTCGATGTAGCGGCAAAGGCTGCCCAGGGCGTAGGGGGGACCGGTCCTCAGAACGTTCGCCTGAAGCTCGCCAAACATCTTCAGTCAAATGTCACCTACAGTCTTCTTGTGGCCCTCATCGCAACCTCAATTCTTGGCGTCTTGGCTGGAATGGATGTTGATAAAGCAGACCGATGGATTAGCGGCGTCTTGCTGATTCTTCTCTCACATTTTACTCTCAACCTACTCATGATCATGCGGCGCATTAGATCCGCATTCCTGACTTCTTTCGAGTAGCTTTTTGCGTTTTTCTGTGTTCATATATCGCCACCCAAAAGCTAAAGTTGATGGGAAGGCGTCACGCTGCCAGCACTCCACGATCGGTAAGGGTTCGTGTGAATTCTGATCTCTACAACTGACATCAATGAGTCCAGACAGCGGCAGACATGGGTGAGCACGGGGCCAGCCGGCGACAGCAGCAGGGGGTGCAGGCCGAATTCACAGAACGGAGGTCATCGGCTGGCTCTGCCCCAGCGCGAGCGGATGACCCCACCGGAGCTGCTTCGGGACGAAGAGGTTGCCAGCAAGCGGCAGGCGGCCAACCTCTGGCCAACCTGCGGGCGTTCGAAGCTCATCACGATCGAACGGCCAGGTCAGATGGCCAGGGATGCGCCTTACGGGCTGGCCTTGAAACCCGTTGTGCTCCCAGCCAGGACACTCCCCATGCCATCAAGAACCCGGCTCCGGTCCGCCGGGCGGCTTCCCAGCGGCACGAGCGCCCGACCAGCCTCGACCAGGGTCCAAAACGATGCCTCCGGCGGGGGATTGGCCGGCACTGGGATGGATGGGGCGCCGTTGACGACGGCGGCCCGTGCGTGGCGTGCGTTGGGAGCTTCCATCCCGTTCGCCGTCGCCCGAGGCAGAGCCGAGCAGACGTTGCCCTTGGCGTACAGGTCGTTCATGCAGGGATGGGCTGAAATAGCGGAACTGCCGCGCGCGCACAGAACCTACTGGCAGTATCGGCGCTATGTCTTGGGACTTTCCGTCAGTCGTGACACCGCTCGGCACAGCAATGGTCACGCTTCCCGCCCTCTACGTCGCTGTACGAACAGCCATTGGCTCGTACAAGCGTGACGTTGCAGAGAACCGTCAGCGGCTGCAGCGCGAGTTGCAGGTCTCAGGCGACGGTGGAATCTCGATTCGTGAGCCAAACGTTGAGTCACAAGCCGACACAGGTTCAGATGGTCCCGACGGCACCGAGTCTCCTACGTCCACGCACAATACGTACTACAACATCAGGGTTAACCAGAGTGCCTCGCCCGAGGAACTTCGTGCTGAACGGGAGGAACAGACATTCTCGCTCCTACTGGCTGACTACTACGCACACGGGCTGACTCAAGCGCAACGCAGCTCGATCATGAGCCTTACGTTCTCTGGTCTTGGTTGCCTGATCCTTTTCATCGGAGTAGGCCTAGCCATCTGGCGCTCCGAGACAACTGGGGACCTGTATGCAGCCATGGTCACAAATGTCACGGGAATCGTAACCGGCACAGTCGGTGTGCTGTTCCACCGGCAAGCCCGAGGAGCGATGGATCACCTAGCAAGTCAGACGAAACTTCTGCGTCAGGACATGCGTGCCGAGCGTGGCACCCGAAACGCTCTTCGTCTGGTCACGGAGGTAGCAGATCCCGGGCTGCAGAGTCGACTCCAGGCAGCCCTGATCTTGAAGTTCACAGACGCCGAACTGCCTGACACCGGTACACCTTCAGTGACAGTGCCATCACAAGCGAATGGGAACGCTCCCGAAACCTCAGGTCGTTCCATCACCTGACTGGCCGGGCCACATCCGTGCCAGAACGGGCGGGGATTTACGCAAGTCGGGAGCGCAGAGACACCTGCCGTCGACCCCCGCTCAAGGTAGGGGAATAGGAGGTCACGTGTGCGTCGCCTCACCTCGCTCGCGAAGCGGGTATCGGTCGCCTCGTTGTCCTGGTCTTTGTCCAGTGCACCCATGGCCACCACCGTTCATGGACGTACGTGCACCCCGTGTGACCTGCCCCGCGAACCCCGGCGAACGCCCCCGGATGGCCATGCGGACAGTTGGAAAGCGTGTTGGGGGCAACCCCTCACGAGTTCGAATCTCGTATCCTCCGCCAGTGCCTCACCGGGCACGATGTCGAAGGGCCCCACCGTTCGCGGTGGGGCCCTTCGACATGTCCGTCTCAGTTTCCGTCTCAGTTCGTTTTCGGGAGCTCCCAGAGAGCGTCACCGACTTGCTGCGCGACCTTGCGGAGCATGGTCCCCGTCACATGCATGTAGCGGGCGCGCATGCGAGCCGCTCCCCCGGGCTCCCAGCCCATAATGGCGTCGACCACGACGTCCGGGACGCCGAGGATCAAAAGCACCGTCGCAGCGGTGTGGCGAGCATCATGGAGGCGGGCGTCCCGTACCCCCGCGTCCCTCAGCAGCCGCTTCCAGACGTGGAAGTCGGTGTTCGGGCTGAGGGGGCCGCCGGTCGGCGAGGCGAAGACGTACCCCTTGCCCTCCCAGTCGGCACCGGCCGCGAGCCGTTCCCGTTCCTGTTCCTCCCGGTGCTGGCGGAGGAGCTTGATCAGCGGATCGGGCAGACCGACCGTGCGCCGTCCGGCACGGGACTTGGTGGACTTGTGCTCGCGCCGGGTCTGCTGCCGCTCCGGGCAGTAGCCGGCCTTTCTGCCGCACGAGGTGTCCCCGCACCCGTGGGCGTACTTGGGCCGGAGCCGATTCTTGCGGATGCGGACGTACCCGGCGTCCAGGTCGACGTCCTCCCAGTGCAGCCCGAGGGCTTCCCCCTGGCGGAGACCGAGCGCCAGGGCCACGACCCACCGCGCACTGTTGCGCAGCTTGGACGCCTCCAGCAGCAGGCTCTGAACCTCTTCGATCGTGTACGGCTCGATGTCCTCCTCTTCCAGGCGGGGAGCCTTGGCAATCTCAGCCGCGTTGGTGACGACGTGCCCGCGTCGGACCGCTTCACCGAGGGCGACCCGGACCGTCCGGTGCGCGTGGTGGGCCGTGCCGGCGGAACTCCCGGACTCCTGCATCCTCCGGTAGAAGCGTTCGAGGTGCTCCGGCTCCAGCCGATCTAGCTTGTGGGCGCCCAGGCCGGGGACGAGGTGCACGCGGACGTCGACCTCGTAGCCGTCGTACGTGTTCTCCGAGACGTACGGCTTGGCGATGTTCTCGACCCAGTGCTCAAGCCATGCGCGGACCGTCCAGCTCTGCCCCGGCTTCCTGAGCTTCCTGTCGTCCCGGGCCCGCTCCATTTCGCGGACGGCCTTGGTCACCCCGGCCTTGGTCTTGCGCTCGATGTGGCGGCGGTCCGGTCTGCCGTCGTCACGGACGCCGACCGTCACTCGGCCGTGCCATTTTCCGTCCTTGCCGAGATAGATGGACGAGGCTCCGTTGGGTTGGCGGGTGCGCTTCTTCTCTGCCATGTCGTCCCTCTCAGGCCGCTTGGGCGGGTCGGTGGCGGAGCTTGGCCACGTAGGCGGGTACTGCGTCGGCGGGAACTCGGCGGAGCCGGCCGACCGTGACGGACTCGATCTCTCCGGCGAGGACGAGGCGGTAGCACGTCGTACGGCCGATGCGGAGTCGCCGGGCGGCCTCCTCGACGGTCAGGAGCACCAAGGACGGGTCGGAGGTCTCTGGCGCGGCAGTTCCTCGGGGCTCAGCCATGGGTCGGCTCTCCTTCCGTTCCGGGGGCGGGTTCGAGGGATGCGGCGAGCCAGGTCTCGGCGTCGGAGAGGCCGGTCCCGGCGAAGACCCAGTGGGCGAGGACATACGTCGTCTCGGGGGCGGGTCCGTTGGCCGTTGCCGCTTGGGCGCGGCGCCAGTCGGCGCGGGCGTCGCGGAGGGCGCCGAGGGTTGTGGAGTAGCGGCGGGACTTGGTGGAGAAGTGGCCGCGGAAGCAGAGCATGTGGGCCCAGGCCCGCAGGCGGAGGTGTGCGAGGTCCTTGCGGGCGCCGAGCGCCCATGCGGTGCGGATGAGGCGGCGGGCGTGGTCGCTGATGTCGAGCTGGGCCAGTTCGGCGACGAACCTGAGCGGCCGGTCGAGAGCACCCGTGGCCGTCTCGGCGCCTTTGGTGGCGTACTTGGCGATGTACGCGGCGACGGCCCGTTCGGTCAGTTCCTGGCCTCCGTTGAAGTCGGCCGAGCGGATGGCGCGGACGTCGAGTTGCCGGCCGAAGGTGAAGGTGTGGGTGCGTCCGTCGATGACCAGGCCGTCCACGTGGACCTTGGCGGCAGCCGCCTCGATGGCGTCGGTGAGCAGTTCGGCACTCGCCCAGGTCGGGGGCGGGGTGTCGCCGCCGTCGGGGCCGTCGAGGCGGACGACGGCGTGGAAGTGGACGGCGCCGCGCTTCTGGTACTCGGCGACCTTGGCGAAGGACACCCGGGCGTACTCGCGGAAGCGTCGTTGGGTGAGGCCGGCGCGCTTGGCGACCTCCCGGCGCAGGTAGATCGAGAAGCGCCGCCAGAGCGGGCCGGCGTGCGCGTTCCACAGCACGGCCGCTTCGTAGTCGTAGGTGTCGGGGTGGAGGGGCGAGCCGAGTGCGGGGGCGTCCTGGTCGTGGCGGTCGCCGCAGCGGCAGGGGCGTCCGCTGGAGGGGCGGTTGTGCACGGGGCCGAAGCTCGGCGCGGTGAAGGTGGCGAAGACGCGCGGGTGGGCGCCGACCTGCTCGGGGATGCCCTTGCCGCCGCGCAGGCCGGAGGTGATCAGGTGGAAGGTGTCCCGCCGGTAGACCTCGGCACAGGCCGGGCAGCGGTTCGTGCGGCGGTTGTTGCAGCGGACGAGGAGCTGTCCGGCCGGGAGGTCGGACGAGTCGAGGTGGTGGAGGAGGTTTCCGATCTCGCCGGTGCGCGTGTCGACGTCGTACTCGGTGCGGTGGCCGTCGAGGCGGATGGGGTGGGTGCAGCCGCCGAGCCCGGAGAGCTGCCGGAGGATGCCCGGCAAGGTGCCGTGCTGGGCGAGCCTGGCAAGTTCCGGGAGCGGGGGCGGGGTGGTGCGGGTGAGGATGGCTGTCTCCTTCTGACTGGCTCGGTCGGGAGTGACGGGCCCCGGGGCGGCCGGATGCTTGGCGGTGTCGTGGCCACCCCGGGGCGTCGGGTGCTGTTCGGCGCCATTGGTGTGCGATGAGGAGGAAGGCCCGGTGGCCTCAGCCGCTGAGGCGACGGAGACAACCGGACGCCATTCATCTACTCGTCTAGACGTGTGACCCGTTTACGACGTCCACGCCGGAGCGCGTACCGGACTCGATGGCCGGGGCGAGGAACGTGTGCGAGAGCCAGAAGCCGAACAGGGCGACCAGGACGACGATCCACATGCGGACGCCGAGGAACTTGACCGCTCCCCAGGCGAAGAAGCCGAGGACGACGACGAGCGGCAGGCTGACGGTCATGGGGTGGCGGAGTCCTTTCAGCGGACGGGGCAGCGGTGGGTGCGAGCGGCCAGCTCGGCGGCGGCGCGGCTGTCGTAGTCGGTCGAGAAGCCGCAGCGCGGAGCCGTGCAGGCGGCGGTGTGCTTCTCACGGCCGCGGCCGTCGTGGTACGTGGCGACCTGCACCGGGCCGATGCGGACGACGTGGCGGAAGCGGCGACGGGATGGCACGGTCAGTCCCCCTGCCGCAGGCTCGCCCCGGGGAACTCGCGCAGGATGCGCGCGGCCTGGTCGGGGTCCTGGGTACGGTCGGCGGCCTCCTCGGCGAGGAGCCGGGCAAGGGTCGTGTGGCCGCTGTCGGCCGTCTGGCGGGCCGCGTCGAGGTAGTCGGCGGCGGTGTTGAAGGTGAGCAGAGGCACGGTTCAGCTCCCGGTGGGGGTGAGGTGGGCGGCGACGGCTTGGGCCATGGGCTCGGGCACGCCGAGGCGGGCGCGCAGGGTCGGGGTGTCGATGGGGGTTCCGGTGCGCGTGTGGTGCTCGGCGGCGACCTTGCGGGCGTGTTCCACCAGCGCGGCCGGAACGGATGGGGCGGGGAGCTCCGGCGGCCGTCGCGGCTGCTCGGGTGGCCGCTGCTCGATGACCGGAGCTGGGGGCGGCTCGGGTGCGGGTGCGGGTTGGGGGGTGTCGGTCTGGTCGTGGCTGTCGGTGTGGTCGCGCGGTTCGGGTTCCGGGCCGGGGTCGGGTGTGGTCGGGGTCGTGTGGGCGAGGAGGGTGCCGCCGAGGAAGGCGACCGCGGGCCAGCCCGCGACGAGGATGCGCAGCCAGGCCGGGACCTGGTCGACGTCGAGCAGGCCGGCGGTGGCGACGTTCGCGCCGAGGGAGGCGGCGAGGGCGATGACGAACCAGCACCACCCGGCGGCTTTCGTCCGCCCGGAGCGCAGGCGGCGCCAGGCGGCGACGAGGAGCAGGTCGACGCTGATCGGGTAGGCCCACGCTTTCCAGCCGTCCTGCCCGGCCGCCGCCGCGATGTCGTGCAGGTGGGCGAAGGACAGCGCGGCTGCGATGACGGCTTGGACGAGTACCGCGTCCACACGGGCCAGGTGGGCGCGCATGAGGCGGCTCCTTTTCGGTTTCGGGCATGGCGGGGGTAGGGAGTTGGCGCGAGGTGGTCGCGCCGACCGGGGTGGTGGGGACGTCAGTCGGTCACCGGGCGGGGATGGACGACGGGCGCAGGGGGCTCGGCCGGTGGTACGGGTACGTCGGGCCGGAAGGGCTTGAGGGCGGGGACGTCGGGCACGAGGTACGCGGATTCGCGGCAGATCCCGGCGGCGTCGGCGAGGGACAGATACGGCGTGCGGATGCGGGACCAGCCGCCGGAGGTGTCGCCCGCGACGGCGACGCCGGGCCGCTCGGCGGCGATGGCGCAGGCGGCCGTGACGGCTTCGGGGGCGATGTCGCCGAGCGCCATCTTGGCGGAGGCTTCGTCGTTCACGCGGTGGCAGACGCGCCCGGTGAGCTGGGCGCGGAGCATGGTGGCGCCCTTGCCCAGTTCGGCGCCGAAGCGCTGCCCGCAGACCTCCAGGTAGATCCCGGCGGCGCGGCCGAGCTGGGCGAGCCGGATGAGCTGGGTGACCATCTCGTCCCGCCGTTCCTCCTCCTTGCGCGTGGCGACGAGGAAGAGTTCGGCCACCTCGTCCACGAACAGGACCATGGGGACGGGGCGTTCGCTCTCGGGCAGGCCCCAGATGTCGGAGGTGATCACCTCGGCCGGGGTGCCCGGGGCGATGCCCTGCCGAGCCTTGATCAGGTCGTAGCGGTCCTCCATTTCCTTCACGAGCACGGGCAGCAGATCGGCCGCCTGCTCCGGGTCGGTCGCCAGCGCCGACAGCCGGGAGGCGAAGGGCGCCAGTTCCACGCCCCGCTTGCAGTCGATGCCCACCAGGGCGACCGGCTGACGGGCGAGGCCGGCGACCAGGTGGCGTTGGTACATGGACTTGCCCGAGAGGGTCGCCCCCAGGGTGAGTTGGTGCGGAACGGCCCGGTAGTCGCGCACGAAGGGCGTGGCGTCCTCCCGAAGCGCCACCGGCACTTCCAGTGAGCCCGCGCCGGACTTGCGCGGCATCCGTACCCGCCGCAGCACGTCGAAGCCGACCAAGCGCAGTTCGACCACGCCCGGCTTGACGGTCGAGACGTACACGGCGTGCACTCCCCAGGCGTGCCGGAGCCGTTCCGCCGAGGCGGCGACGTCGGCGGGTTCCTGTCCCGGGGCGAGCCGCAGGCGGAGCCGGAGACCGGTGGCGGTGGGGCGGACGATGCCACGGCGGGGAGGCACGGGCCGCACCTCCCGGCGGGTGGTGGCCTTGACCGCGAGGGCCCGCAGCCGGGACGGGGCGACGGTCAGGCCGCAGGCTTCCATGACCGAGCCGTAGGAGCCGAGCAGCCGGGCGGTGGACAGGGGCAGGCCGACCGCGGACCAGTACACCGACGGGTGGTTGGCCCGGGCGTAGGCGGCCCCGCCGCCGAGTGCGGCGAGGGGGCCACCCACTTCCAGGAGGGTCGTCAGGTCGGTCATCAGGCGGTGGCCTCCATGGCGGCCGGGAAGGCAGCCGGGGTGACGGCGGCGGCGCGGTAGGCGATGCCGTGCCGCTGCTGGCCGTTGAACACGCTCTCCCACGGACGGGCCACCAGGCCCGGCAGCGAGACGGGCGAGCCGAGGATCAGCCCCTCGGAGACACCGCTCTCCGGGACGGTGACCTTGATCAGCGACGACTCGCCTTCCTCGATGTACACGACGCCGATCGTCATCAGCGCCTCACCACTGACGGCGTCCTTGGCGATCTCGCCGGTCTGCCGGTCACGGATCTTCGGCTCGGGAGCCTCGGTCAGCAGGATGGTCGCGGCCGAGGTCTCCACACGGATGGTGCGCAAGGCGGTTCCCCTCTCTACTCGTCTAGACAAGATGCGTCCCGCGAACCCGATCTCCGGGTTCGCGCGGACCACTGTGCCACACAACTTGCCCACTCGTCTATACGAGTATGTGTGTTGGGGTGTACGGGTTCGAAGAAGGGACTGCCGCCAGTGTCAGAGCCACGCGTCAGAATCCGTCCATGCTGACAGCGACCAACGGCCGTGGCCACGCGGTGAAGCGCCCCACGAAGCCGGCAGTAGGGGCCATGCTCGCCAACCTGAGGCGCGGCAACGAGCATCTGATCCTCGAGCGGCAGGACGAGGAGCGCGAGGGCGACTGGTACATCCAGGTCTGGTTTCGCGAGAACAACACCTACCAGCTGGAATACCGCGACGGCGTCCCGGCGGAGCACTACCAGACCTTGACGGTGTCGCAGGACAAGGTCCTCCAGGCAGTCCTTGGCTGGATGCTGAACAAGCCCGACTGGCGAGAGGGCTTCATGTGGAACAACATCGGCCACATGTTCACGTCCGCTCCCGACGACGAGGCCGAGCCGTCGACCCCTTAGAACTTCGCCGACACCCATCTCGTCACGTCGCTGGGAGCTGGTACGACAGGACGTACGCGTCCGCCGCCATGACCGTGTCGCAGACCTCCACCGGCCGGCCCTCGGCGTCGTAGGCGGTCCGAATGAGATGGATGACCGGCACACCGGAAGCGAGACGCAGCGTCTTGACCTCGGCGGGCAGGGGCATCCGGGCGCGGATCTCCTCGTCGAAGTGGTCGAGGCGGTGTCCCAGCTCCTCAAGCCGGGCGTAGATGCCGCCAGGCCCGGGGTTCGGCTCGGCGATCGGAGTACCGCGCGCGATGTCGAGCGGCAGATACGAGGTGGCGAACTCCACCGGCCGGCCGTCCAGCAGGTACCGGCGCCGACGAGCCAGCACCCGCCGCACCGAGCCGAGCCGGGCGGAGACGTCCTGACTCGCCTTCTCCTCCTTCACTTCCAGGCTGTCGACCTGCGGGTGACTGCCGGCCGCGTCGGCCTCCACGATGAACGCGGACTTGCCCTGCTCGCGATGGCGGCGGGCGAAACGGTCGGACGCGAGCCGCCGGACCGGGGGGCGCGGTCGTACGAACACCCCCTTGCCGTGCTCGGCGTGGACGAGTCCTTCGCCGGTGAGGACGGAGAAGGAGTTCCGGACCGTCATCCGGGAAACCCCGTAGTGGTCCACGAGCTCGGCCTCGGAGGGCAGCTTCTCGCCCTCCTTGAAACGTCCACGGTCAATGGCTTCGCGCAGTTGGTCGGCGATCTGCCGGAAGACCGCACGATCACTCGTGGGGTCGAGATCACCGAGCAGGCCGGAGGGAAGAGAGGGCACGTGCACTCCTTTAGGTATCTAGACGAGTGGGCGAGTTTTGTTGCTACGGTGGAGAGCCTAGCCAGCCGAGAGGGCCGAGGAACGTGAGCACCGACCGTCCGCACTCCGTGAGCGTTGCCGGAGTCATCGTCGACGACCAAGGCCGCGCCCTCTTGATCAAGCGCCGCGACAACGGCCACTGGGAACCCCCGGGCGGAGTCCTCGAACGCGAGGAGACCATCCCCGAAGCCCTGCAACGCGAAGTACTCGAAGAGACCGGCATCAAGATCACGCTTCCCGCGACCCTGACCGGCGTCTACAAGAACATGACGGGCCTGATCGTCTCGCTGGTCTTCCGCTGCGAGGCAGCCGACGGCACGCCCACCACCGGGGACGAGACCCGCGCACTGCGCTGGGCCACCCGGGCAGAGGTCACCGAACTCGCCGACGAGGCGTACGCGATCCGCGTCCTGGACGCACTGGACGCGGCGTCTCCACCAGCCATCCGCGCCCACGACGGCGTGAAACTCGTCTAGTCCGAACCCGCTGCACATGGCGGCCTATCAGCATGAAGGAACTTGTATGCACGAGTATACGAGTATGGCGAGGGTCTGGGGACTGTCTTGCCCGGGATTCCCGGAAGAGGTCAGCCGAGCCCGCCGCTGGACGCGGGACATCCTGCGCGAGTCCCCCTTGGCGGAGGACGCCGAACTGATCGTGAGCGAGCTGAGCGCAAACGCGATCCTGCACACGGCCAGCGGCCGGGAGAGCGGCTCCTTCCACCTGGCCTTAGCTGTATCGCCCCAGGTGATCGCCCTGTCAGTGACCGACGACGGCGGCGCCGCCAACGCACCGAAAGTCGAGCACCAGGACCAGGACGCCGAACACGGCCGCGGTCTCGGCATGGTCAGCGCACTCGCACACCGGGTCGTCGTCCACACCAGCCAGGCCGGCCACACGGTCACCGCGGAGCTGTACGCGGACACTCGGCCGGGAGGCCGCCCATGCTGAAGCCACCGCAGTGGGGCTACTGGTGCGAGTGCTGGACCGACGATCTGACAGAGCAATGGGGGCCTGCGCTGCTGGCATCGTTCGACGCGTACTCGGCGCCCCAGGCGGACCGTTGGGTAGCGGTCGCACTCCGCACGATCTCACCGGCCTTGGACGCGGACACCTCCGACGAGGCGTGGGAGTGGCTGTACGAGGGCCGCATCGAGACTCGTCGAGCGCTGTTGCGCGCCGAGCCGTGCACGGTGTCAGTGACCCACGCCAAGACTCGCATCATCTGGACCATCCGCCCAGTGCTCTTCCTGCCACTCGCTCATCGCGCACGCAGAGCACTCCCGCCCTGTGCTGACGACTTCGAGCGTTGGCCTACGGCTACCCGTCTCAGCTGATGCGAAGGCCCAGCCTCGCATCTGTAGCTGGGCCTCATGCATGCTCAATGGCATGAGCGCCTACAGCAGCGATCTGGACCTGAACGTCACTGACGCCACCGGCAATGGCGTCGAGGTGGACGTGGCGGCGAACCTGCTGAACGGCACCGTACGACTGTCAGTGCTCTGGGCCCAGCAGGTCTACCTGCACCCCGACGACGCCGAACGGGTCGCCCGCTCACTGCTACGTGCTGCCGAACACGGGCGCCACATCGCGGAGGCCCGAAGCTCAGGAGCTGATCAATCCACGGGCCCCAGCCAGTGAGTTACAACTTTCTCTACTGGTTCAAGGCGGCTCGCTCCGCTCACCGCGCGCGGCCCGGCCCCCGGCCGGGCCTGCGCTCCTGCCTTCGTCCCGCTCCAGCCCGGCCGGTGCCCATGCCGCGCTCACAGCCATCGGTCGCCTGATGCCAGAGAAGGGGTGCGTCGTGGCTGGGGCGGTCGGCTCCACGGCTTTACGGAGCCACTTTGGCGCGAGCCTCGAAGATCATGGCCCCAACGTCGTACTTTACCGGGCAGGTCCACTACCTGCCCGACGCGCCGGAAGCTTACGGGGCCATGATCACTCGCGCCAAAGCAGCGCCACCGCAAAGCCGCTCCGCCGCCCTTGCGCCAGGCCCCATCCTGCCAGGAACGAGCTGGTACGCCATCCCGTCATCGTGCCACGTCGCATTAGTTGAAGCGGATACCGAACAAACCACCTGTTTCGTACGGAGCATCAGACAATCGAGCGCATTCATTGAAATTTACCCTGAAGCCTTCATCCTGCGCCTTCTTAAGGTCATCAGAATTCATAGTTACAACGTACTGAATCGCCTCCCGCTCCGCGACACGAGCGGCCAGAGTGAGGGCGCTTGCCATTTGACGCCCCTCGACGTCCGAGTAAAGATGACTGTCGTGCACCAAAAAATCAGGGCCCCGACCATTCCGCTTGGCGGTCACTGCCATGGTTAGATCGAAACAGAAGAGCGCCATGCTTTTGACGCCTTGACTCTTGTCGCCACCAATTGTGGGCACGAAGTTGTATCCCGCTTTGCTTGGCTCAACGCTCAGCGATGCAGGGCGTTCACTGCCATAGATTTCATAAGCGTAAGACGAATAGAGTTGCGCTATTTCATCAATCTGCGAACGCCGATCGCTTAGGTCCGTACTGAAACGCAGCTCCATCTCCGCAGACCGCAGCTGTAGGTGCCTGTTGGCGTTTTCCCACTTGTCGACGGTTTCGCGACGTTGCTGTAGCTCCGTCAAACGACCTTTAACCTGAGCCAGCTGCTGTTGCAGCTCGTTGTAGGTTTCCAGAGCACCGCCGGCCTCTAGAACCCGCATCACCTCCGCCCGCTCGGTGTCGGCGTGCTGAAGCCGTAGCCTCATCTCGTCCAGAGATTCCACTAGGGTTGCACGTTCGGCTTCGAGATAACGCTTCCTGTTCTCGACAATTGAACGATGAAACGCCGCAACCTCGTCGAATCGTCGCAATACCGTGTCAGGGAGGGTGATCTGCAGCTGGTCGTAGACTTGTTGCACGTATGAATAATCGGGCTGTGAGTCACTTTCTTGACTGATAGCCGCCTCCAAATCACCTAGGCGGCGCTCATCCATGACTAGGGCATCATTTAGTTTCCGGATCTGTCGGCTCAACTCGTCAGCCTTGGCGCGATGCAAAGAGTACTGCTCTACGACTTGAAATTCGGAGATCTGTTGCTCAAGCTGGACTACCTGAATCCTCAGTGTTCTAATCTGCGCATCAAGATCCTGCGTTTTACCCAGGGTCATGCCCAGCACTGGATCGTTCGCTGCTTTCTTAAGTTCTTTCAAACTTTTTTCAGCGGTAGCGATCTCTTTGGACCGCTCAAGAAGATCGATGTCTAGCCCGAAAAGGTAAGCAAGGGGCACTTGTGACGCGGCAGCGGCCTGCTTGCGATGGACCTCTGTTGGGTTGTCGAAGGCTCCGTTCTCAACATTGCGCAGGTAAAAAGCGATTAGGGATCGGAATGATGGTTCGTTGGGCGCGCCAGTTAGGCCGAATAGTTGTGCACCCAACTGTCGCCGCCACATGGCGATCTTCATGCTCGTTCCGTCTACTGCGACATTACTCGGATCGCCTCCACTCCTTTGAATGCTCGACACGCCACGCTGCAGGTCGAGGGCGAGGCTGAATGAATATTCAGAAAGCTCTGGTCTACGGAGTACATGGTTCGGACGTGCCTCAGACCCAAGAAGGAAATCAAGGACCTGAACGAAACTGCTTTTGCCGACGGCATTGCGACTGTCCTGCCGCCTCGCAGCCTTAGTTCGCTCAGCTACGACGATATTCAATCCTTGCTTGAAATGCGCCGCTTTGAAGTTGGGTAGGTCACTATTAAGGGTGCGAAACATGCCGAACCCTCCTCAGTTCGCCATCCTGAATCACCACAACACCTGCCGCAAAAAGCACGTCAAGCGATAAAGCAAACCACCAAAATGGGATCGCGGAGGGCATATTTTTTTTGCTACGCCATGTCGTGAGGCGCTGCCACACAGCACTCACCGAACCTGGGCTTTCCAGTTGCAGCAGCACCTGGGCCCCGACCGCGATAAGCGCTTGGTCTGAAGCGATCGATTTACTTGGAAGGAGCATCACTCACTCACCCGGAGCTTCGAAGATGTCGCAGGTCTCGAAGAAGTGCGTAACTACCATCATTGCAGCGCTCCTCTGCTGGCTCATGTCAGGGTAGTCCGCACCTGGAAAAGCCTCTGTAACCAAGTCATCGCAAAGCGCATGGAATACTGCATCGGAACTACCCAAACGCGCGCGATGGCCGTCATACCTAGCACGCAGGTTCTCTGAAACCTGGGCTTGCTCTCCAGGAGACGCCAACGAGAAGTAATACCGTACATGCCCGGTATGCACCTTGAAGGACACGAGGAGGTCGGTAACCTCTGCACCAAAGTTATTGTGCTCAATCTTCCCAGGAGGAACCTCGGAAGGGCTGTCGGTATCCGCAACCAACCGTGTACGCGCTAGGGATTCCACGCACCTAGCAATATACGACATCCCCGCAGGATGCTCTGATGGAGGAGCGCCGAGAATCCAAGCGAGTTTGCTGCGGTCAACGTCATCGCTCACACAATAGTCCCACAAAACTTGCGGGGGCCAGTTCTCTATTTTAACGGATGAAGCTTTTTTTGCCTGCCTGAGATCCATGATGCCGGCAGCAGCCATGGTGGGCAGACCTTTGGCGTTATTGTAGACGAAAGCCCACCTCTCCATGCGTGCCCCCCAGTGGCGCGCCGCATTTTCGAAGTCTGCTTCTATTTTGTTCGTCACATATGCTTCGGACGGACTGGTAGCCCCGTAACACGCAAGCATTAGTCCATCTACCCAGCCGTCACATCCCTTATCTCCACGGCCTGCCGGATCGATCTGAACAAAGTCAGGGCCATGTTTCATATGCATGAGATCAGTGACAAAGTCTTGCCAGTCAAATCCTGTCTTCCGTACACATAAAGCCAGGAACTGGCTGTGGAACCATGCACGGTCCTGATCAACTAGCACGTCGCTCCCCCCAGAGACGAAGTACACAACTACCCCTCAGCCTACTAGCGTTCACCTTCCGTGAACACAGTGCTACCACTGACTAGTGGTACGAGCGTCACGTACGCACGCTGTATCGATCGCTCAGAAGGGGAAGTTGTCTGTCACGTCGGACTAACACATCGCCAGACAACTGGCTCAGACACCTCATGAGCGCTGTCCACGTGCACATCGGGACCTACCGGACCGGTACCACATGGACGCCACCTGCGCGGCACGGAACGGGATGGCGCCTTCATACGTGAGGAGTCGAAGTCGAGGATCAGGTCCGCCGGCGCTGCCGGGGATAGCTGCGCCGGCGCCAGGCGATCCGAAAATTGCCTCCCTGCCAAAGTACCGAGGGCGGTGACGGCAGCGTTGACGTTGAAAACTAACCGCACGACTACCGTCTCCCGGCCAGCGAGCGGACGTTCTCCAACAGGGCATGCAGCAGGTACGGAGGCTGCGCCACAACCGTCCGGGTGGTCTCCAGGTACGTCGCCGCGTTCTTCCCGGCCACGCCCTCGCCGGCGCGGATGAGCTCCTGCCTGCGCTCCTCCCAGGTCGGCCAGTGCTGGTCCAGGTAAGTCTCCAGGGTGTCCTCGAAAACGGTGTAACGACCTGTCGAGTCGTCGGCGGGCTGAGGATTCGGCGCCACACCCAGGTACTGCAGAAGATTCGCGTTCTTGGTCCGGTTCCTCCGTGCCTGGCGCTCGAACTCCTGCTCCTTCTCTCGACGCTGCTGCGGGATGAGGTGGCGCACCGACTCTCGCTTGCGCTCCTCCATGCCAGCGTCGCCGTCGAACACGACGTAGCAGGGCACACCCAAGGCGCTGAAGAGCGCGTCGGAGATCATGAGGTTGTCCTTGCCGTTGACCTCGATGACGCTGATGCCTTCCGCACCCAGATTGATTCCCGACCGGTCCGCGCAACCGGTGATAACTCCCTCGTCCCCGCGTCCCTCGACCAGCACCACGGCATGGGCGAAGAACCCCTCTGCCAGCGCACCTCCCAGCGATCCCTCGGTCCTGCTCCTGATCACCTTCTTGTCGACGAGCCCGTCGAGGGCCCTGCACAGGTCCTCCTCCGTGGCCTGCCATACCTCGGTAAGGGGGTGCTGCTCACCAGCAGCGCGGCAAAGGCGACGAATCTGGTGGTAACCCTTCGGATCAATGAAGACCGGGTTGTGGGTGGCGTAAGTGACCTGGGTACGCCCCTGCGGTGAGGTGGCAACCAACTCGCGGAGTACCTTCGCGAAAGTCCGCGCCTGCGGCGGGTGCTGGAACAGCTCGGGCTCCTCGATGGCCAGACACAGCGTCCGCATGCCGTCGGCCGGACGCCTTCGGTCGGCCAGGTACTTCAGCGCCGCAATGATTAGAGCGCGCTGGAAGCCGTGCCCTTGCCGGTGCACGGAGGTATGAGCGGCGCCGTCCCGGATGCTCACTTGGAAGGCGGTTCGCGCCGGCCTCGGCGCCTGCACCGTGGGAGCCACGACAACCTCACGTCCGGTGGTGAACTTGGCAACCTCCGCGGAGAGCGCGGCCGACACCTCGTCCAGCACAGGGCCATACACCTTGCTGTGGACCTCCTGCCGGGCCAGATGAGCGTTCTCCTCGATCTCACCGAGCTGCTCATTTGCCTGCGAGCGGTCCACGGCGTGATCGAGAATGCGGCCGAGCGCCGTCGCCTTCTGGTCGTCGGCCTCCTCGTACGCCCGCAGGTCAGCGGAAACGAACACGAAGTCGATCAGCTGGGCGAGCCTGCTTTGCCCGGCAAAGCCGAAGAAGTGCGTGTCCTCGATCTCGGCCTCGGAGAGGCGGTCGCGGTTGGCCACCTCCCACGAGCGCATCGCCTCCAGAACTTTCTCCTTGGTGCCCGCGGACGGCAGGCCCAAGCTCGGATCGCTGTCCTTCAACTGGTCATAAGCACGGCGCAGTTCCATGGCCTTCTCGTTCTTGCGCACCTCCTCGAACGGCCCGTATGCGAGCGCCTTGCCCGTGATCTTGTCCTCACCGTTCTGCCAAGTCCGCCAGATGCTCACGCTCGCGGCGCCCTCGGGCGCGTAGCGCCCGAGGGTCTGGCGATCGTGATCGGTGAGCCCGCCGAACTCCACCTCGACGGAGATACGACTGTCCTCTGCCGCCGAGTGGACGTCGTCGTCGCTAAGGGCGACGCCCTTTTCGCCGTTGAAGAACCAGTCGAGCGCACGCAGCACGGTGGACTTGCCGACTCCCGTCGGTCCGATGAAGGAGATGATGTCTTCGAAGGACACGTCCACCTTGTGCAGACAACAGAAGTTCTCGATCCGTACGCGCTTGATCTTCACGGTCGTCCTGTGCGGTTGATACTGGCGGGGTATTTGATTACCCCTGTGACGATCGTGACGCTAGCAGCTTGTCTGACAGACCATCAGCCGTTTCTTCAGGATGAGGGAGCCTTTTTCGCAATGCCGTTCCAGCGGAGAGTCAGACATTCGACTCAGGCCCAAGTCCAGGGCCCGTGCACGGTGCTGCGGGAAGCCGTCTGACGCAGGCAGCAGGGTCCCAGTCGTACCCGCGCAGCGCCTTCGGCGTGGCCCGCGTCCCCAGTGAGTGTCTAACTGCGTGACAACGCAGACGAACAGCGGCGGACAACCGCGGACGCCTGCAGACCGTTGCCCCAGGTGAGACCCAGATCAGCCCAAGGCAGCACCTCCGCCCAAGTTGCTTCGGGACGAAGAGGTCATCAGACAAGGTCTCACTGCCGCGCTTCGGCTGGCGCAACTTGCTCTGGTCGACGACATGGCAGCGTGGCTGAGGCCGGTGGGGGTGCAGCGAGACACACACACGCCTGATCGGTCGACGCACCCGCCGTCGTGGCTGACTGTCGTCAGCTGAGGATCAGACATTACTCCCGGCGCAGCTACGCGAAGGGACGTACCAGGCAGAGAGCCCGTGCCATTCATGTGCCAGATCCTGCGGGGAACCACGGGGAACAGCGGGAACTCGCCCCGGGGCCGACCAGGACTCCAACACCCCTCCGCCGCAGCTCAGCGTCACAACTTCCCCCAAGAGACCCAAGCTTCCCAAGCTGAGGGCTCTGGCCGTCGTCACAGGCTGGCCGTGACCGATTGCTCTGGTTGACGACAGATCCCGATAGCGTGGCTGAGGCTGGTGGGGGTGCAGCGAGGCACACGCGCGCGTGGTCGGTCGGCGCACCCGCCGTCGTGGCTGGCTGTCGTCGGCTGAGCTTCGTGCCACTGACGTGCCAGATGCAGCGGTCAGCCACGGCTAACAAGGCTGTCTGGGGGGCGAGTTGCCGGTCAACTCGCTAGGCATCGAAGCCACAGGTCACCGGCTCGACGCCCCAGCCTCTCTCCTAAAGTGGTGCTCAGCTCCCGCCGTGCAGTGCGCTACTGATCTCCAGCAGGCGCCCCTCGGACAGAGCGAAGGCGTTGCTTGGGTTTCGGTAGGAGTGCCCACCGTCGTTGATCCAGACGCCGCCTGCCAGCCTCCACCGAGCGGGAGCCCATTGGCCCTGGTTCTCAAGGAGCATCCTTGCCACCTCGGCGGGCTCTTCGATCAGGGTGAGAGCGGCGAGCGCAGGGGTGAGGGCTGCGGCTGCATCGTCGGGAAGCAGCGCGTCGCCGAGTGTGGGGAAGAGCAGCAAGAGACGGGCGTCAGCATCACCAATGCCTTCTGTTGCCGACTGCCGAGCAGCGGACAGCAGTTCCGGCCAGGCCATGCCGGGCCCCATAAAGTGACCGTCGACCACAGCGAGGCTTTCCGCTTCGGACCAGGCCGGCTGATGGATCAGATAGTCCACGCCCCATGCGTCCACGACGTTGCGGTAGACGACGTAGATGGTGTGCCCGGAGCGCAGCGGCACACTGAACACCGGCCACTCATGCTCGGCGGACAGCGTGCGATACAGCAGCATGGCCGCATCCCAGTCGGCGCCGAATGCGGCTCGTTGTGCGTCCTCCCCACGCAGGCAGGAGCCGAGGTGCACAGGCCAGAACAACGGGTCGTCCAGGTAAGCGTCGCCCCGGACCAAGGGGCCGCCTTCGTATCCGGGGATCTTGAGCATGTGCAGATGATGGCACGCGGGACAGTCACCGCGTCAGGAGCGAGGCTCGGCCCTCTTCCGTCTCAGTTTCCGTCTCATTCAGCGCCGTTCACGGTCGTTCAGACGAGACCGGACGCGGTAGCCCGCCCAGACATCCGGCCGCCCATGAACGCAGGTGAATGGCCCCGTCCGAGGCTTCCGGGGCCACCACCACAGTTGGAAAGCGTGTTGGGGGCAACCCCTCACGAGTTCGAATCTCGTATCCTCCGCCACGGCTGACCAGCCGAAACGAAGGTCCCGGCCGCCCAGCGGTCGGGTCCTTCGTCGTTGCGTGGTCTCAGTTTTGGTCTCAGTTGGGGTTCTGGGCCTCAGACGGCGTCTTCGCCGAGCTCCTCTGAGCCAGATCTGGTGTTGCCCCGTAGAGCCGCCCAATCTTCCTGCCGAGATCGTTCAGCGTCGGTTCGGACATGCGCTGGTAGCGCTGGGCCATCGAGGGCGAGGACCGGCCCGTGAGAGCTCGGCCTCGCTTACCCGTCGCCGCACCATGAGCACGCGTCCTTGATGCACCACGATGGCTGCGGCGATGGGCCGCATCTGCGTACCTCTTCCTCGATGGCACAAGCAATCTGCGGCCACGGAGCACGTAGGGCACCGACAAGTGACCAGTAGCCGTGTGCCTCGCGAACTAAGGCGCTGGCCCCGAGGCGTACCGCTTCGGGGTCGATCGTGCCTATGACCCTCCGGGTGACACCCCCGGCCCCGCGGGGCGCGGGGGTGACCCCGCTGCCGAGGAGGAGCGTCGCAGTACGGATGGCGTCCAGCGTGGCGGGTGGCGCCGTGCCGGCGAAGCCTCCGTAGATCAGCTCGTGCCAGCGTTGCTGGGTGCGTGCCCAGGCGAGGCGTTCCAGTCCGGTTCCCAGGTCTACGGCCATGCGGGTCGGGTCCTCGGCGTTCCACAGCAGGACGATATCGCCGAGGTCGAGCCCGAGGTGGCGGAAGTGCAGTGTGATGCCCTCCACCTCGCGCCGGCGCCAGGGGGTCAGGGTCCCGTGGACACTCAGGTGGCGGGCGTGGAAGCCGAGTTGGGAGAGGACGGAAAACCAGCCGTCGAGAATCGCGCCGTACGCGTCAAGTCCTCCTACGGGTTGGACGCGGGAGACGTTGACGAAGGAGGTCAGGAAGCCGTCGCAGAGGTCGCCGGCGGTATCGCGTTCACCGGTGAGGCGGACAACCGGTTGGGGGAGGAAGCCTCGGCGGTACGTCTGGGGTCTTCCATCCTTGAGGAGCGGGTCGAGGGCCTGGATCGCCGAGATGGTCAGTTCTGTGTCGCGCCCCCAGCGGAGCGGGAGACAGTCGTCGCGTGGAGCTCCGACGTGGGCGAAGGCGGTCTCCAGGCTGCGGAGGAGTTCTCTCCACGAGGGCGGCCGACGTGGCGGGCGGTACGGGGTGCCTCGCCGCTGGTGTCGGATGTCGACGTGAGGGCCGTCGATGGTGAACTCCCACTGCGAGTGGGATAACGACCTGCCTAGCACGGAGGGTATCCGCGAGGCCAGTGCGTCTCCGGTCGTACGAGCTGTACCGGTCAGCACGACCGGGACGCCATCGCCAGGAAGTGCCGGGCGAGGTCGAAGCGGTGCTGGCCGATCTCCTGAACCTGCCGGTGGTCGAGGGTCTCCGCCTGCTCGATAGCGAGCGCGAGTCGCTGGGCCGCGGTCTCGTCGTCCTCGTCCGGGTCGACGACGGTGATGGCGCCCGTCTGGTCGCACAGGGCCGCCTCGGCGCAAGTGCCCGTGCGCCAGGTAAGCGCAGCCATGGGGGTGCCGGCGCGGAGGGACTCGCCGAAGACGGCGGCGCCAGCTTCCACGTACGTGCGGGCGTAGGTGTAGACGAATACGGAGGCGTCGCGGATGGCGGCCGTCTTGGCCGGCCCTCCGAGTTCGCCGATCCACTCGACGTGGTCCGCGTCGAAGAGACGGGCGTGGCTCTGGACGTAGTCGTGGTCGAATACCGGGCCGACGACGCGAATGCGGCGGCCGAGGATCTGGGCGGCGCGGACCGCCAGGTGAGGGGCCTTCTCTGCGTCGACGCGGCCGAGCCAGACGAGGTCGCGTCCGGCGGTCGCCGGCGGTTCCTCCTCGTCGAGGCCAAGGTGCACGGCCAGCTCGGGGATCGGCCGGTGGTCCGCGTACCGCTCGATCATCTCGGGCGAGTAGCAGTACAGCCGGGAACGCCTGCCGTCGAAGGCGGTGGTGGCGTGCTGGAAGACCGGGGAGTGCTGGAAGGTGGCGACGTCGCAGTCCAGCGCATTCCAGGTGCGGGTCCAGGCGGGCAGCGAGGGGTACTCGTGCCCGACGACCAGGAGGTCGTACTTGGTGTCGTGGACGTCGCGCTCGGCGAGCGATCCGGGGGTGATGTCCTCCAGGCGGACCGGCTTGCGGACCCAGTCGTTCTCCAGGTCCGCGAGCCAGCCCGGCCCGAGGAGGTGTACGTCGGCGCCTGCGGCCCGGGCGCCTACGGCGACCGCCCACAGCCATCGTTCGATCCCGCCGTAGCCGGCGGGCGGAAAGGCGTAGCTACCAGGGAAATCGCAGACGCCGACGAGCACGTTATGCCTCCGGTGTTCCGTCCGCCTTGATCCGGCGGAAGCCGAGGTACGGGAAGAGGGATTCGGGAAGGACGAGCGAGCCGTCCTCCTGCTGGCACTGTTCGAGGAGCGCGGCCAGCGTGCGGCCGACGGGCAGGCCGGAGCCGTTGAGGGTGGCGACGAGCTTGGGCTTGCCGTCCTCGCCTCGGGTCCGGATGTTCGCCCGGCGGGCTTGGAAGGTGCCGAAGTTGGAGACCGAGGAGATCTCGCGGTACGTGTTCTGGCTCGGGATCCAGACCTCGATGTCGTACGTGAGCTGGGCGGAGAAGCCGGTGTCACCGGCGGGCAGCTTGATGACCCGGTAGGCGAGGCCGAGTTCCTTGAGGCACGCCTCGGCGTGGCCGACCATCGTCTCCAGCTCGGCGTCCGCCATCTCCGGGTCGACGATCTTGACCATCTCGACCTTGGCGAACTGGTGCTGGCGGATCAGACCGCGGGTGTCGCGGCCGTACGAGCCAGCCTCCGAGCGGAAGCACGGGGTGTGGGCGGTCATGGCCAGCGGCAGCTCGGCCGGAGGGATGATCTCGTCGGCGTAGAGGTTGGTCAGCGGGACCTCGGCCGTCGGGATGAGGAAGAGCTCGCGGTCGGCGACGCCGGTCTTGAACAGATCCTCCTCGAACTTCGGCAGCTGGCCGGTACCGGTCATGGTCTTCCGGGTGACCAGGTAGGGAACCGCGTACTCGGTGTACCCGTGGCGGCGGGTGTGGATGTCGAGGAAAAGCGTGGCCAGTGCCCGCTCCAGGGCGGCGCCGGCGCCGCGCGAGACCGCGAAGCGCGGCCCGGACAGCTTGGTCGCCCTACCGAAGTCGAGGATGCCGGTGGCCTCGCCGAGGTCGACGTGGTCCTTCGGCTCGAACGCGAAGGCGGGCGGAGTGCCGACGCGCCGGATCTCGACCGCGAACTCCTCGGAGTCGCCGTCGGGGGCCGAGTCGTCCGGCAGGTTCGGGATGCTCAGGAGCAGGTCGCGCAGCTGGGCCTCGATCTCCTCCTGGCCGGCCTCGATGTCGCGGACCTGGTCCTTAATCTCGCGTGCGCGCTCCTTGAGCTTGCTGATGTCGCCGCCCTGCTTGGCCGTCTGCTGGACCTCGCTCGCCACTCGCTTGGACTCTGCCCGCAGCTCGTCGGCCGAGCGGATGTTCTGGTTGCGACGAGACTGGAGGGACTCCATCTCGGACAGGTCCAGGGAGTAACCGCGACGAGCGAGCCGACGAACCGCGTCGGCACCCATGTCGATCAGGGCGCGGGCATCATGCATGAGGAAGATCCTTCTGATCCTGCGAGTGGGATGGGGATACGCAATCGACGGTAGCAACCGCCGAGCCGTCCCCGTTCCGGAATATCCCCCAGTCACCGATGCCGCCGGTGCGGTCCCGGACGCCAGTTTCAAGCTCGTTCATCAGCGTTGCGATGAATTCCGGCAGCTCCATGTCCGGGATCGTGAAGGGCTCGACGTACGGCGCTTCCGGAAAGAACAGGGGCATGGCCTCGCCGGGAGCCCGGTCACGGTGCCACAGGAGCACCGAGACCAGCAGCCCGTGGGCTACCAGGACGCGTGGACCGGGGTGATCCAGGGCCGCGAGCACCCCGGCGAGCATCCTGCGGATGCCCTCACGCTGCGACTCGCTCCCGCCGGGCGGGCGCTCGTGGGTGCCGTGGCCGTCGAGCCAGACGGCGTACTCCAGGAACGGGCCTCCCTCGAATTCCCCGTAGTCGAGTTCGTTCAATCGAGGATCGGTGATCAGTTCGGGCCCGGGGACCCCCATCAGCAGATTGGCAGTCTGCTGGGCGCGGGGGAATTCGCTGGCCAGCCACGTTTTCACGCTGTGGAGGGGCACGCTGCTCCATCCCTTGTTCAGCGACCGGCGGCCTTCCTCGCTCAGGCGGATGGGCTTGGTCGGATCGCCGTTGACGAGATAGCGCCGGCTGTAGTTCGTCTGTCCGTGGCGGAGAACGTACGTCGTCATGATCGGTTCCTTGAGGTCGGCGCCGACAGCCATGCGAGGACGTCGGCCATCCTCGGAGCGCGCGGATCACCGGTGTCGAGGTAGAAGAGCAGGCCGTCCAGGGCCAGGGCCCTGCACCATGGCGCCAGGACGGGCATGGGAATACGGGAGATCCGGGCGGCGGCCAAGCGGGCGTCCGTGCCGTGCCTGAGGTCGTAGTACACGGTCCAGAAGGCCCAGTCGAAGACCGCGTCGCCCACCATCGGAAGGGGATCGATCAAGCGGGGGTGGCCCAGCCAGTCGAAGAGGACGTTCTCTCGGTAGAGATCCGCGTGCAGGACGGTGGACCGAGCGGAGTCCTCCTCCAGGGTCACGAGGGCCGGGAGGGCCGCGTCGACGTGCTCCTGCCACGGGCCGACGTCGACCGATTGCAGTCGGCGCCGCACCCGGGGGCGTACCTCCTGGTGGAGATACGCGGTCAGGGAAGGAAGCTCACGCAGCCGGCGCCGACGGCGACCGAAGGTATGGAGGCCCTGGAGGGCGGCGGCCACGGTGGGAAGCTCGCGAGGCGGTCGCTCACCACCGCCGGGGCGGCCTCCGATCATCTCCAGGGCCGCCACGGCCAGGTCGTCCGCCGCCTCGACGACGCCCGCCGTCGGCCCGCCCGCCCATAGGCGTAAGGCGGTGACCTCATCGTAAAAGCGGGCGGGATCAACCCACGCCTTCAGAAGCAGCGGACGTCCGTCGAGGGTTCCGGCCGTCACGACCACTGAGGCGTGTCCGGCGTCGTGGTACGTCCCGAGTGTGAGCTTCCAGCGCTCCGCCGCGCGCTCCATCAGCCTGGGCACGGCGTCGAGCCAGCTGGCGACTCCCGGGCCGTAGTGCGTGACCAGCCGCCAGCGGCATTCCTCGGAGACCTCGCCGAGCGTCCGCTTCTCCATCAACTCAGCACGATCCCGTCGGAGACCAGCTCGTCGGTCAGCGCCGGGAACTCGTCCAGGGCCCCCGCCACCAGTGCCTGCACCTTGTCCACCTCGACGTCCGGGGACGACAGACGGACGAGAACGCGCCACGGCTGGTCGAGTCGCTGCCCGGTCGTGCTCACCAGGTGAACCTCGGCGTGGCCATCCGTCGCCTCGTGAAGCCGCTCGGCGAGCCGGCGGGCGGCGATGTTGTAGAGCTTGCCCACGTGGTAGACGGGGTTCTTGCCGTTGGCACCCTCCAGGTTCATCGGCCGCAGGGGCGTGATGAGGCCGTTGACGCGGTTGCCGCGGCCCACGACGCCCTCGTCGCCCGACTCGATCGAGCTGCCGGTGTACGTGAGGTACAGCTCGTCCTTCTCCGGCACGTCGCGCGCGTTGAGCCGGAAGCGGGTCTCGACTCCGGGCAGCCGGAGGCCGGCCAGCCGGTGGCACTCGGCGAGGACACTCTCGGTGTTCCGCACGTACTCCGCGCGGCTAGCGACGAGCCGCGACTTCTGCGGGACACAGAGGACGATGTCCGCCTGCTCACCGTCCCAGTAGCCCATGAGCTTCACGTCCGATCCGCACCACGCGTGCGAGAGGGTGAAGTCGCTCTCGCCGGAGAAGTGGTCGACCAGATCGCGCACGAACGACTCGAAGACGTTCTCCGGCGCCCAGCCCGTTCCCAACGACGTGTCGTTGGACAGTCGCACCCGCCGCTCCCGCAGGTCCTCGATCGACCGCGGGTTGAACCACCGCGTCCGGTCGGGCACCTCGTCGCCCGTGAGGACGGCACCGGGGCTGGAGTTGCTGGTGATGTTGAAGGAGATGTCCAGGTGGTCCGAGACCTCGGGAAGCCGGCGGGCGAAGAACGCCCGCACCTCGGCCTCCACGATCTCCTCTACGGGGATCCGCTCGCCGCCGCACATGGGCGCGGCGCGGCCGTTGACGAGGATCCTGACCGGGGCGGTCATCCGGCCGGCGCCGTAGCGGACCTCGCTCGCGCCGCCGAGGAGGGCGAGCTTGTCGAAGTTGTGGTGCAGCACGGCGCCGAAGCGCTCGACGGTGTAGCGGCTGTACGCGCGGGACAGCCGCTCGGCGAGGTGGTCGGCCAGGGTGTCCGGGTGGCCGAGGCCCTTCCGCTCCACGATGGTCGTCGCGTCGGGCTTGGCCAGGCCGGTGTCGATGACGAGGTGGCTGTGGTTGATGGTCGTGCTCGTACGGGGCATCACGAACTCCCGTTCACGGGGGACAGGGCAGAGACGAGCGCTACTGGTCTTGCGGAGGTGCCAACTATCCGGGCCCCACAGGTCCTATTCGAGGTCTCTGACAGGTCATCAAGAGGACTTCCACAGGGCTTTGTTGGCTTCTCATGGATGATTTCGCGCCGCGACAGGGACACCGCATGTCACTCTCAGACGAGAGTTCGTCCCGGAGGAGATTCATGTCCCGTCCCGCAGGCAACACCCGACTCAAGTCCGCTCGCCTGGCTGCCGGATACAACTCGCAACAGGCCCTGGCCGACGCCATCACCAGGACAGCACCCAAGCTGGGCATCAGGGGACTCGCCGTTGGCGTCCGCCAGATCCGGCGCTGGGAGTCCGCCACACCGCCCTGGCCACAGCCTGACGTCCACCGAGTCCTGACCCACCTCCTGGGTCAGAGCATGGAGGACTTGGGATTCACCCCGCCCTGGGGAACCGAGAGCCGCCCTGCCGGCTCGACGGTCCGCAGCACCCCTCGCACCCCCCTGACGGGTGCGCGGCTAGCCAGCGTCCCCCCGCAGGCGGGCGTCACAAGGCAGCCGGTCACGGTGGGCAAGGACTTCGAGGCCGTCACCCGTTCCCATCGGCACCTCTACTGGTCCGTGGCCCCGGCTGTACTTCACCCCGCGGTCCTGGAGCACGCCCGTCTGGGATGCGCTCTCCTGCCCGAGACGGCGAACCCTGCTCGCCAGACTCTCGCCAGCGCACTCGCCGAGTCCTATCTCCTGGCTGGCCGCATCGAGTTCTTCGACCTACGCCAGCCCGAGCAGTCCTCGGAAACCCTCTTGCGTGCCCTGCAGGCGGCAGGGGAAGCGGACGACCCTCTTCTCGGATCGGCCATCCTCGCGCACATGGCCTTCGCCCCCGGCTGGGCCGATGACCGTGAAACGGCGATCGAGCGCATGATGGCGGCCCGCACCTACGCTCGACGCGGAGACGCCTCCGCGGAGCTCTGGGCGTGGCTGGACGCGGTCGAGGCGGAATGCGAGACCCGATGCGGCGACCCTCGTGCGGCGCTCCGACTGATCCACCACGCCGAGGACGCCCTCTCCTCGGGCTCGGAGCACCCCACTCCCGACTGGCTGGACTGGTTCAGCCGGGTGCGCCTGTCCGCGTTCAAAGGGAACACGCAGCTGAAGGCCGGCCACCTGCCGCAAGCCCGCCAGACCCTCCAGGAGGTTCTCGAAGATCTGTCGCCCGAGTCGGACAAGCAGCGCACGGTCGTCCTCGGTGATCTCGCCGCGGTCGAAGCCGCGGACAGCCATCCGGAGGCGGCATGCCAATACGCCGTCCAAGCCCTCGACCAGCTCGCCATCACCTGGTACGCGACAGGCATGGAGCGGATCCGTGAAGTCCGGCGCACGCTCGCCCCATGGCAGAACGAGCAGTGCGTCCGAGACCTCGACGATCGTCTCTACGACTGGGGCACGACGGTCAGCGCTCTCCAGCGTTGAACTTGGCGATCTTCTCGGGCAGCTCCGCGAGCGAGTCGATGCGCATCGTCGTGATCGAGTCCGCATCCGGGTCACGCTGCTGAATCGTGCCCCACGGACCACGCCGAATCAGAGCTGTCAGAAGCCCGGCCTGCACGGCCGGGCGGATGTCGTTGTCGAGCCGGTCGCCGACGTACAGGATCTCGCCCGGCTCGGCAGGCGTCGCGTCAATGACGTGCTCGAAGAACTTCACGTCCGGCTTCGACGCCCCCCAGTCGTCACTGGTGGCGATCAGGTCGGACGGAAGATCCAGCCCTCGGAGCAGACCGCCCGCACGCACGGTCTGGTTCCCGGCGATGCCCACCCACAGGCCGGCCTCACGCAGCGCGGCCAGCGTGGGGCGCACATCGGAGTAGAGGTCGTCCTCACCGAACCATTCCGGCTTCCCGGCCGCCGCGCGCTTCTCGCGCTCCTCGGTCAGGTCGAACCCCGGCTGGAACTCCTGGAAGGTCTCGCGGTAGTCGCGCCCCTGCGCGATGACCGCCCCGAACATCGCCGCGAAGGTATGCCGCGGCACCCCCAGCCAGTCCGCCCAGGTCCCGTACTCCCGGGTCTCGTCGACAAGACACTCACCCACGTCGAACACCACCGCACGAATCATGCTCCGCAGGTTAGACGGTGCGGCGCGGGGAGTAGGCAGCCCTGTCGGATTGCGGCTGAATACCTACCCCGCCCGATCCCAAGCCGACACCCACTCATGGCGGGAGCCGGGGGTCACTGGCGCGCCGCAAGGGTGGCGGCCGGGCGACACGGTCGACCGAAGTGGGCACATTTCTGCTCGAACCCTGGCGGGAGCCATCCACCGCTCAGCAGACGAGGATGCGCGGGAAACGCGGTGATGGCGGCGACAGCGAAGGCGAGGGACGCCCATGGTGTGTGCACCATCGTCGTCACCTGCTGGCCGCGAGTATTGACGAAGCTCGTCTGGAACGTAGCAACGCTCACGAGGTCGATCGTGCTCAGAGCCCTCCACTCAAGGTCAAGTCCGCTCGTGCTGCTCGCAAAGTGCAGCTTCTGACGGGTGATCGTCACCTCTCCCGGGCCGTCGACCACCCATCGCGGTTGGGCGTCACGCGCCGCCTGTCGCCGCCTGGCGGAGTTGCCGACTGCGGAGCCCACAAGACTCCCGATGACGAATGCGGGATTGCCGACAGCGACCACGTTGTTGTGCTGGTAGCGCCCATTGCCCAGGGCTCGCCAGGTCGAACGCTGACCGGGGCCGACTGCAAGAGTACGGTCGTCATGCTGCAATCTCGCAGTCGTGGCGATCAGCGGGCGGCGAACCAGACTGCCTGTAAGGAGATCCGCAACGATCTCGCACGAGTGCCACAGGTGGTCGTCCAGGGATGACCACGCCGGGGGGTTCACGCGCCCTGAGGGCGGCGCGAAGGGGTTGGCATCTGTCACTCTGGAGGGTCCGTTTCCCGAGGGCAGTTGATCACTCAGTGCGATCGAGTGTACTCAGAGGGCTTCTCAGCTGGCAGTACGGATCTTGCCACCGTGGCGGTCCAGTCGAATCCAGTGGATCGATCGCCCCTCCAACCTCAGCGGCACGGCAGCCCTGAGTCCGCTTCCGCGAGCGCCGATGGTGCGCTAGGGTCACCGCCCAACGGCATGAAGTGAACGCCGTTTCCGAGCGGCCTTGCCCACGGGGGCCGTGCACCGGACAAGGACCCTTAGGTCCCACACCTTCTGCAGACAACTGGCGCTCCGCGCACGATGTCTTGGGGTCCGTGGGCGATCCCGTTAGGGAGACGATCGTGCCCAAGTCCAAGGGCGCAAGCGGCACATCGTGGTGGACACCCTCGGCCTGATCCTGGCGGTCATGGTCACCCCTGCCTCGACGGGAGACCGGGACGCCGCCCAGGATCTCCTCTTGCAGGCCGCACGGCGGCATCACCGGCTCAGGCGCGTATGGGCGGACAGCGGATACACCGGCATGCTGGTGGGCTGGTGCGCGACCGCCTTGAACCTGATGCTGACCGTCATCCGCCGCAGCGACGACCACAAAGGCTTCGTGGTGCTACCCAAACGGTGGATCGTCGAGCGGACGTTCGCCTGGCTCACCCGCTCCCGGCGTACTACGAGCGGCTGCCCGCGTCGTCGGAGGCGATGATCCTGTGGTCGATGACCATGGTCATGACCCGCCGCCTCGGCCGTCGCCGCAGGCGAACCGGCCCGGTGCCGGCTCGTGCACCCATCCCCGCGCAACGAGCCGCTTGAGCTTGCACCGCACTCCCTCGATCTTCGCAGGAACCACCTCCAGCCCCAACAAAGCAGTGATCTCACGGCAGTTCAGTGGCTGACCGCCAGTGGCGCGGCGTTCGGCCAGCAGGCCCATGACCTGCTGATATTCCGGCGCCAACACCTCGACCGACAGCCCCTCCCGCCAGACCGGAACCAGCGACCCGGGCTTCACCGCTGACGGCGTCCTGGCCTCGTTACCTTCCGGCTGCCTCCCCGCCACCCCCTCCTGGCCTGCGGTCTCACCCACGTCCCACACCTCGCCGACGCGCCTGCGGGCGATCAGCCACTCGTCCCACTCCGACTGCGCCGCCTCCAGTTCGGCCTGCAACTCCTCCACCCGCTTCCGGGCCGCACGTTCCCGCTCCTCCAGCCGCCCCAACACCGACGCCATCACACACCTCCAGCACGCCACCTCCACGGACGCACCGGACCTACCTCACCCGCCCCGGCACCATGCCTGACCAGCACAAACTCAACCACCACTCTCGGTTTCGAGAAGCCTTCTCAGTTCTGGTCTCATTCGGCCCCGTCCGGAGCCGTCCGGACGGGGCCACCCCGAACACTCCGCCCCAGGTCAGGACGGGTACGACCCCCGCCGGACCCCCGTACGAACATTTGGAAAGCGTGTTGGGGGCAACCCCTCACGAGTTCGAATCTCGTATCCTCCGCAGCCGCCTGAACAGGCGAAACGAAGAGCTGGACCGCTTAATGCGGTCCAGCTCTTCGGCCTGCCTTGGTTGTAGTTTCAGTTGCATTTATAGACGACATTTAGGACATTGCCTCAAGCGGGAACGGCGCACGCTCACGCCTCATGGGGTCGACCGGCGCAGACTGCGGGGAGCCACACCATCTGACGGGATACGTCACGACGGTTACCGGCAGCCAGGACCCACACGAGGGCCCGGTGCGACTCTGGTCTCGGCGGATCCACTCGGATCTGTCCATGGCCCCTGGACGATGTCGCGGTCATAGCCCGATCATCCGGACCTTGCTGCCGCACAGCCGGGTCATGTCATCGACATCCGACGTGAGGATGGCGACCGGGCCAGGCTGGCGCAAGGCCGCTTCCGCGACGGTGGCGTCGATCGCGTACTTGTGTCCGTGCAGACCGGCACCCTTGAGCAGTTGGGCCGCCGCCTTGGCCGCTGCCTCCGTGATCGGCTCCACCTTGACCCGGGAGAGCGCCCATTGCAGTCGGGGCAGGTTCACCCTGGCGTGGCTCACCTCCACGATGGTGTTGGCGCTGACGACGAGGTCCGCTCCCATGTCGTGGAACACCTGGAACATCGCCAGAACCTTCCGGTCCTGCACCACCCAGGCCGACAGCCCCTCGCTGTCCAGGACGACGGTCTCGATGTGCCCGCTCACGCGGCGCTCGCGCCGCCGGCGGCCGGCGTCGTACCGAAGATCCGCGCCCGCGCCTCGGCCAGCTCTTCCTCACTGAAGGCCCCGTGCTCGTCTGTGTGGCTGCGCAGGTCGGCCCCCAGGAGCTGGTGCCGGATCTGCCTGGCGACCGCTTCGGCCACGTAGCCGGAGATGTTGTCCGTGATCTTCTTCAGCTCCCTCACCTGCTCGGTGGGGAGTGTCACCGTGATGCGTGTGGTGTCTGCCATAGCCGCAAGCATACTGTGGTATGCGCGCTACGTGCTGCCTGTTCCCGCCCTCGGGGGCGGGTTCCGGCAGCGGCAGGTCCAAAAGCCGGTGAGCTGGGCTCATCCTCGCCGTAGGCGTCGACGGTGGCCTCTTCGATCAACGCCTCCAGCGCGGCTGGGGCCCAGGTACTCATGGCCTCACCGTAGCGCTGCACCGTACGGTGAGGCCCGGTGTGTTCAGCAGCGGCGTATCCGTCGTGGCGCAGTCGCCAGCAGTCAAGCCGAGGCTCGCGGTTGCCAGCGTGTGACGTTGCCTGGTGGGGTTCGGTAGTGAGCGGCCCAGGGGAGGGTCCGGCGAGCGACAGGGCGGAAGACAGTGGCACGAGTCGTCGTACGAGAGCCGAGTACGGGCGCGAGGAGCGCACCGCCGCTGGCCCGGCAGGAGACATCCGCCTTCGTGAGGGAGCTGCTCGGCGCCGGCTGGGCGGCGGTTTTCCTGCCCGGTGAGCCCGCCCGCCTCGGGCGGCTGCTGCTGTGGAAGCCGACCGGGGCTGCAGCCGGAGACGGTATGGCGCCCACCGGCCTTGAGACCGAGACGGTGGAGCTGGTCCTGCCGCACGGCCGCTCGGTCAGGCGGCGCAGGGTCGAGGGCTACGTGCTGCCTGTCGCCGTCGCCGTCTCCGCCCTGGCCAGTGCGGAGCCGACGCATCCCTCCGGCGCCGCCTGGCAGGCCGCCACTCGCTTCGCGCTGCGGCTGCTCGCCGACGGCCGCCTCCACCCGGCCCTCACCCCCGCCGGTTACGACACCTGGCAGGTGGGTCCTTACACCGCCGCCCAGCGCCAGACGCTGGACGCCCTGGCCGCCGCCTTCCCGCCACACGCCCACTGCCTGCCCGAGCCCGGCCCTGCTCCGGTACGGATCGCCGAACCGGCTGCGCTGGTACGCCAGTTCTGCGACGCGGTCGCCGACGAGCTGGTCCGCACTCCTGCCGCGCAACTCGCCATGGGAGCGCTGCCGTACGCCTGGCGCGAGGCCCGCACCTTGCCCTCCTTGCGTGAATGGGCCGAGGAAACCCAGGCGGCGCTCACCGCCGAGGTCAGTGTCTCCCTGCGCGTCGACGTACCCGAAGGACGCCGACGGCAGTTCCGGGCCGTCCTGCAACTGCACACCGCGGCGGACCCGGCGCTCGTCATCGAGGCCGCACGGCTGTGGAGCGAGCCGACCGAAGTGGAACGGCTGCTCGGTCCACGCGCCGAGACCGAGACCCTTCTCGCCCTGCGCCGCGGCGCCCGCGCCTGGCCCCCGCTACGGAGGCTGCTCGACGATGCCGCTCCCGATCAGCTCCGGTTGACCGACGACGAAGCCTTCGATCTCCTTGGGGACGCCACGAACGCGCTGCGCGCGGCCGGTGTCGACGTGCACTGGCCGCGCGAACTGGTCAAGGCGCTCACCGCGACCGCGGAGATCGGGCAGCGCACCGCCCCCGGTTCCGCCGCGGGCGGCCTGCTGGACACCGAGGCCCTCCTCGACTTCCGCTGGCAGATCTCCCTCGGCGGCGAGCCGCTCACCGAGGCCGAGATGGATACTCTCGCGGAGTCACGCCGTCCCCTCGTCCGGCTTCGCGACCAGTGGGTGGTCGCCGACCCGAAGCTGGTGGCCCGCGCCAAGCGCCGCCGGATGGAACCGCTCACCCCCATGGAGGCGTTGAGCGCCGCGCTGACCGGCGAGGCCGGGCGGGACGGTGACCTGGTCCCCTGTGCGGCGGTCGGTGCGCTCGGAGATCTGGTCGCTCGTATCCGCGACCCCGAGTCCCGCACCCTCGTGCCCCAACCCGCTGCCCTCAAGGCCACGTTGCGCGAGTACCAGAAGCGGGGCCTGGCCTGGCTGGCTGAGATGTGCGCACTCGGCCTCGGCGGCTGTCTCGCCGACGACATGGGCCTGGGCAAGACCATCACCTTGCTCGCTCTGCACCTGCACCGCCAGAGCGACCCCGCCACCGCGGGCCCCACGCTCGTCGTCTGCCCGACCTCTCTGCTCGGCAACTGGCAGCGCGAGGCCGCCAGGTTCGCGCCTTCCATCCCCGTGCGCCGCTACCACGGCGGCGGCCGCCACCTGAAGGACCTCGCCGATGACGAGATCGTCCTGGTCACCTACGGCGTCCTGCGCCGCGACCGGGAGACCCTCACCGAGCACGCATGGTCGCTGATCGCCGCCGACGAGGCCCAGCACGTCAAGAACCCCTACGCCGTCACCGCCCGTGAGCTGCGCGCCCTGCCCGCCCGCGCCCGCGTCGCCCTCACCGGCACCCCCGTGGAGAACAACCTCTCCGAACTGTGGGCGCTCCTCGACTGGACCACCCCCGGACTCCTCGGCCCGCTCACGGCCTTCCGCGACCGGCACGCCCGAGCGATCGAGTCGGGCGAGGACCCGCAGGCTGCCGACCGGCTGTCCCGCCTTGTCCGCCCGTTCCTGCTGCGCCGCAGGAAGTCCGACCCGGGCATCGCACCCGAGCTGCCCGCCAAGACCGAAACCGACCGCGTCGTACCTCTGACCGCCGAGCAGGCAAGCCTGTACGAGGCAGTGGTCCGCGAAACCATGGCGAAGATCGCCGAAGCCGAGGGCATCGCCCGCCGCGGTCTGGTTCTGAAGCTCCTCACCGCGCTGAAGCAGATCTGCAACCACCCCGCCCAGTACCTGCGCCAGTCGACACCGCTGCGCGGCCGGTCCGGCAAGCTCGACCTGCTCGACGAGCTGGTCGACACCGTCACCGCCGAGGGCGAGTCGGTGCTGGTCTTCACCCAGTACAAGCAGATGGCGACTCTGCTGGAGAAGCACCTCGCAGAGCGAGGGATCCCCACCCTCTTCCTGCACGGCGGTACCCCCGTCACCGCGCGCGAGGAGATGGTGGACCGCTTCCAGCGCGGCGAGGTGCCGGTGTTCCTGCTCTCCCTGAAGGCCGCGGGCACCGGCCTCAACCTCACCCGCGCCACCCACGTCGTGCACTACGACCGCTGGTGGAACCCGGCCGTCGAGGACCAGGCCACCGACCGCGCCTACCGCATCGGCCAGGACAAGCCCGTACAGGTCCACAAACTCCTCGCGGAGGGCACCGTGGAGGACAAGGTGGCGAAGCTTCTCGAGTCCAAGCGCGCGCTCGCCGACGCCGTCGTCGGCTCCGGTGAGGCCGCCCTGACCGAACTGTCCGATGCCGACCTCGCCGAACTCGTCGCCCTGGGGAGGCAGACATGAGCCCTTCGTTTCCCGGTCAGCGCCGCGCGCCCGCCCGCGGCAGGCGTGCCTTCGCCGCGACCTGGTGGGGCCAGGCATGGGTGACGGCCCTGGAGGACTCCACCCTGGACTCGGGGCGCCTGTCCCGCGGACGCACCTACGCCCGCCAGGGCATGGTCGGCGCCGTCACCATCGCCCCCGGCCAGGTCAAAGCCGCCGTCCAGGGCAGCAGGCCCCGCCCTTACCGCTCCGCCGTCCACCTTCCCGTCCTCACCGACCCTCAGTGGGACACCCTGCTCGACACGATCGCGGCCCGCGCCGGACATCTCGCGGCACTTCTCGACGACGAAATGCCCGCCGAACTCGTGGACGACGCCCGGCACGCAGGCGTCCCACTGCTCCCACTGCCCACCGAGCTCGATCCGGAGTGCTCCTGCCCCGACTGGGGATACCCCTGCAAGCACGCCGCCGCGCTCTGCTATGCCATCGCCGCCACCATCGACACCGACCCATTCGTGCTCTTCACGCTGCGCGGCCGCGGTCGCGAGGAGGTCTTCGCCCAGCTCCGCGCACGCCGTACGGCAGCACAGGAGACCGCCGCCCCACCGGCACCGGCCGGCATCCCGGCCGCCGCCGCGTACGCCCGCTGGGCCGAAGAGCCCCGCGCACTGCCCGAACTCCCGGAACCCGCTGCCTACTCCACAGCACTGCCCGTCGCCCCGCCATCCGGCACCGGCCTGGCCGCCGCGGACCTGGAACGCCTCATGGCCGACGTCACCGCGCGCGCCGCCCGGCTCCTCGCGGGCGATACCGCCGACCTGCACCTGACCCAGCGCCAGGACGCCGTCCGCATCGCCGCAAACGACCCCGGACCCGAGTGGTTCCACCACCTGATCCGGAACACCGGCACCAAACCCACTGCTTTCGCACGTCTCACCCGTGCCTGGCGCCACGGCGGTCCCACGGGCATCACAGTCGCCGAACAGTCCTACGCCCCCGATCCGACGGTGATGAAGACCGCCCGCACCGCCGTGGACACGGCCATCGCCGAGATGACCGACTCGCCCACACACCTCAGAACCTGGCGCAACCGCCTCGCCCTCACCCACTACGGCATTCAGCTGCGTCTGGGCCCCGACGCCCGCTGGTACCCCTTCCTCCAGGACGACGACGGCGAATGGTGGCCCGCGGCACCAGCCGACAGTGACCCGGTCACCGCGCTCACCGCGGTCTGGTCGCAGAACGGGGAGTAAGGAGGCGATTCCCCCGCTGACCAGGAACCACGAGCGGAAGGCGGACCGCCCAGTGGTTTGGTGAACACGCAGTCCGACTCGACCCACAGATCGCCGGCCACCGTGGACTGCACGATGTCCGGTCCGGGCGCGTGCCGTAGCACCCAGGGCGCGAAAATGGTCGATATGACGGAGACACGCGCATGGTCGTACGACGGCACGGAGCTGGCTTGGCTCCAGAAGCGGCTCGCTCGCTCGACGGCAGGTCCCGGGCACGTGGTCTCCGACCTCGTGCCAAGTGAGTACGAAGCATTCGTACGGATCTTCCACCGCTTCGAGGCCACGGACCGGTCAGGCCGTAACCTCACGTGGCAAGAGTTGGCCGAGGATTCAGGTGTTCCATTCCATCCTGAGATGTCCCACTGGTGGCTGCGGCGCGAAGGTCCCGACCCCGAACGCACACTATGGCAGGCCGAAGACGGAGCCCTCGACCACACCAGTCGGCGAGCACTGGTGCGCGTACTTGCCGGAGTATCTGGCGACCAGGCCGTCCACTTCGCCTACGACCTCGCGGCCCTCCTCTGGGGCGAAGAGACACCGCTCGTTCACCGCGCCCCTCTGACTGACCTGGAAGCCGTGAGAGAAACGGTCGTGGACACGGTAGGCGAGAGCGGCCCCGAATTCTGGTGGCCGCAGGATCGCAGCTGGGTCGTCACCACCAGCTACGACCTGCTGTCCACCTATGTCGGCTGCTCAGCCGAGACCGCCGAGCTGATCCTGAGTGACGGTGACCTCGAGACCCTGCCGGTCACCCCGCAGGCCCGTGTCGACCGGGAAAGCGAACCGCCGCGCCGCCCGTAACCGTCACGATCGAGTCAACCGGAGGGGCCGCCCCAGTCGGTTGTCTTGGGGTGGTCAAGTCGGTGCTGCGTCAGGTCAGGTGACCGGCGCAGCTGCCTGCCGTGGCTTCGTGATCGACCGAACCGGCATCTCCGCCGCCCAGGACTGGGACCGTATCCTCACCGGCACCGGCACCGGCACCGGCACCGGCACCGGCACCGGCACCGGCACCGGCGCACGGTTCACCACGTGGCCGAACACCGTCGGCATCCTCCGGGAGCGCGTCTTTCAGCACCCTGAACTCGCCCACAGCAAGCCGACAACGTACGGCCCGCTCGATGTCTTCCACCCCCCTAACGCCTCTCAATGAGCAGGGCCTATCAGCGATCGGCGCCCCGTCTGCGGAACTCACCGTGGTCTCAGTCCTGGTCTCATTCGCCTACGTCCGGGATCGATCACCTGCCCTGTCCTCCCCGCCTCCACCTCAGGTCAGAACACCCGCGCACACCCCCGAACCCCCAGACGAAGACTTGGAAGACGGGTTTGGGGCGACCTCTCACGAGTTCGAATCTCATATCCTCCGCCATTGCTCTCACCGGGCAATACGTCATCCTCAGTCCCCGTTGTCCTGGTTCTCGCCTACAGCGGGTGTCTCCGGGACTCCCCCAGACGGCCTCGGCGATCTTCCGGGCCACTTCCTTGAGCACGGCGTCCGGCACATGCAGGAGTCGCGCCCGCATACTCGTGGAGTTGGCCGCGCTGCAGAAGCACCGGGGCGGCGATCACCGACGAGCGGTACCACTGGTGGCGGTCCCCCGCAGCGGGGTCGGTTGTTCCGGCCTTCAGGCGGTGTACGACCCCGAGGAGCTGATCAACGCCTGGCGCAGGACGTGAGCGACGGCTGCACTCCTGTGGTTGCGGTTCTGGTTGCATTCACTGGTGTACGGCGCCGTCCGGAAGCCCCGCCCAACCCTGCTGAACGCAGGTCAGGACGTTTCCGCACGCCCACGAGCACGGTGGCGGCCGTGACGTCGCGGGCGGTCCGTGGGCGTTCATGTCGCGGAACGTGCCCGGTCGACGGGTTGCTGTCCGTTCGGTCACCGGGGCGTCCGGGACGGCGGCACCTGGTCGGCCCGCTACCAGCGGTGTCGCGTACGCTCACGGGCACCGACTTGAGCCGCCGATCGCGGAGAGACATGTGAGTCTGGACATTGCCGCCTTCACCACGTCGCACCCGGAGCGGCCACCGGTACCCGTCCCGGTCGACTGGGCGGCCGTCGAGAGGTGGCTGGGACTCAGGCTGCCGGAGGACTACAAGCAACTGGCCGATGCCCATGGCCCGCTGGATTTCGGTGAGTACGTATGGATCCACGTGCCCTGCGTCCAAGAGGGCAGCTTCGACTACGGACGCTGGCTCAAGGACACCCACCGCGAGGCGCGCATCGCTGCTCGGAGGCTGACGGAGGATCAGCGGCCCGCGATCCACCCCGACCCGGGTGGCCTCCTCGCCTGGGGATGCACTCGGGGGAGCGATGTCCTGTTCTGGGACACCTCCACCTCAGATAACCCCGACGAGTGGACCGTGGTCGTCAATCACTCACCAGGTATCCCCGGCAACGGTCTGCAACCCTGGCACCACTACGACCTCACCCTGGGCGACTACCTTCGGCACACCATTCGGGCGGAGTGGGAACTGCCGTCCCCACCCGGGCCGCTCATCGGACCGCTGAGCAGCACCGTCGCGCGCAGCGCGTTCCTTCCGACGGTCAAGGCGTGGACGCCGCCCGAGCCCACCCCGCCCAGGCTCACGGACAGCGAGCGTCACATCGCCCTGCAGACGGGCACCGGTCTGGACGCGTTGCGTCTCCTGTGTCCGCCGCCTGAGGACCCGTATCTCGGCGACGGCACCTGGGCCGGGCTGTTCGACGAACTGGGCACCACGTTGCCGAGCGAATACGTGACCTTCATGGACCTTTACGGCGCCGGCTGCTGGAACAACTGGCTGCGCTTCCACACTCCGCTGCGCACCGGTGAGCGCCGTTTCCTCCAGCACATCGAGTCGACCGCGGCCGGGTACCGCCAGCTCAAGGGCAACCGTCCGCAGTGGTACCCACTCGGCATCTGGCCCGAACCCGGCGGCTTCCTCCCGTTCGCGAACTCCATCGACGGTGACCAACTCGGCTGGCTGACGGAAGGCGACAGCCCCGACGACTGGCCGTTGATCGTCTGGCCCCGCCACGCGGATCAAGGACCGCCTCTGCCGGATCCCCTGATCGAGACTCTCCTGGCCTGGTCGCGCGGCAAGTTCAGCACTCCCGGATTGGCACCGCTGGATGAGGACGACGACCCCGTCGAGTTCGCCGGCTTCGAATCCTGGGACGACCGCGCCTACTGGTAGCAGAGTGGCGTTCGCGGGGGGAGGCGACGGCCTGGCTGCCGAGTAGTCGGGCCGTCGGAGGTCGGGATCAGTCCTTGATCAGTTGCCCGTACAAGGGTGGATTCCGGGTGAAGAAGATGTTCGAGGTCGGTCGGCGCCGATGACGGCGGCGACTTCGTGCAGGCGGGTCAGCGCAGCGCCTTCGGTGGGCAGGGAAAGATCGAGCAAGGCAGCAGCGTGGTCTCGACGGGCGCCCAGGTCCGGCATGTCCTCGCGCTGCCGGGCGCCCTGCTGGTGACTCTCCTGGAGCGTGAACCAGCACCCCGGCGCCGCGCCTTTTCCCCCGGTCGGCGGCGTTCCGCCTCAGCTTCAACCGACGGCTGTGTCAGTGGTGACCGCTACGTTTCATGTCGTGGCGAACTCGTACACCGTGCTGTGGACCAATGGTCTGTGCCGCGACCTGATACGCGGCGGCTTCACCGGGCGGCGTCCGACCGTGCTGTTCGGGGGTCCCCACCAGTCCTGCCCGAGCTTCCGACGTGCCGGAGTTGTACCCGGGGACCGGGTGTTCGCCGTCCGCGCCTGGCGGGCCGCGCTCTACACGGTCTGCGCGATGGAGGTTCGCCGGATCGTCGACCACGACCAGGCGGGCGCCGAACTGGCCGACGAGGACTACCCCAACCTGATCCACTGGCGCCCGTTGCGGCGCGGCTGCGTCTCCGAAGTCGTGCTCGGCTCGCCGGGAACCCCGATCCGGTTCGACGCTCCGCTCTCGGGAGACCGTCTTGAGCAACTCGCCTTCGCCTCGCGCCGAGGCGAGCGGAAGCTCAGGCACGTCGAGGACGGGCGACTGCTGCGCGCGGTCGGCTTGCAGGGCGTCTATCGGCTCGATCCGGGTTCCGCGGACATTCTCAACCGACACCTCACCGATCAGGGGCCGGTGGCGTGAGTGCGCGCGATCACGCCGTTCGTCGAGTTGCGCGCAGTACGACATCGCTGACGTGGTGGGTGCTGGCCGCGCCGGGGGGTCGCTGCCGGGTTTCGCGGGTCTCGACGTGCCAGGTGTCGGGGTCTGCGGTGAGCGCGGCGGTGATCTCGTCGACTCCGACGAAGGCCTCCGGGTCGTACATCCGGGTCTGGGTCGCCACGTCCACCGGGTCGCGCAGCGGGGTGAGGTCGTGGTGCACGACCAGGAGCGTGCCGCCGGGGGCGACGGCGGCGAGCAGGCTGCGCACGCCGCGCTGGTCGGGTGTGCGCTTGAAGGAGCCGTACTGCAGGGAGACCAGGTCGAAGGTCTCGGTGCCGAAGGGTGCGGGATCGTTGGCGTCGCCGCGTACGAGGTTGACGGCGAGCCCGCGGCGTTCGGCCTCGGCGCGGACCCGGGCGAGCGCGTTGCCGGAGATGTCGGTGGCGGTCACCTTCCAGCCGTGCTCGGCCAGCCAGAGGGCGTCGGCGCCCTCGCCGGTGCCGACGTCGAGCGCCCGGCCCGGGGCGAGGGCGGTGACCTCGTGGACGAGTGTGCCGTTGGGGTTGCCGCTCCATGCCCGGTCGGGGCCCCCGTAGCGGTGGTCCCAGTCGGTCTCCTCGCCCGATTGCCGGACGGCGGCGTGCAGGTCCTCCTCGGCGAGGCTGAAGGCGATCATGGCGCCGACCTGGCTGCCCTGGGCGGCCGACGGCAGGACCTGCAGGCTCGGGTCGGTGATGTTGCCGGCCGCGTAGATCCCCGGTACGGCGGTCTCGCCGCGCGCGTCGACCGCGAGGACGTCGCCGGCGCCGGTCGGGTGCGGGGCGGTGGTGAGTCCGACACCGGCCAGCGCGTCGGCGCGTGCCTGGAACCGCGAGCCGGCGACGACGGCGTCGGCCTCGAGCACGCGGCCGTCGCCGAGTTCGACCCCGGACACCTCGCCGTCCGGCCCGGTGAGGACTCGGCTGACCTCGCTGCGCTCGACGGTGACACCGGAGGCGGCAAGGGCCTCGACGGCTCCCTCGTCGACCCCGGCCGGGTCGTGCAGGACGACGACCAGCCGGTCGGTCAGGTGCCGGAACAGCGGGGTGGGGTGGAGGCCCAGGGGGTTCGTGACGATCTGCACCAGGCGCTGGTCGCGCACCTCGAAGCCGTGGCAGAACGGGCAGTGGAGCACGCCGCGCCCCCACCCCTCGGCGATGCCGTCGATCGCGGGGAGTTCGTCGGTCAGGCCGGTCGCGGCGAGTACGCGACGGGCCACCAGCGTGTGCCCGCCGGTGAGGTCGAGCCGGAACCGGCCGTCGTCGCGGCGGTGCACCCCCACGACCCGGCCAAAGAGCACCTCCCCACCGTAGGCGCGCACCTCCTCGCGACCGACCTCCATCAGCTCGCCGGGCGCGGCTCCCTCGTGCCCCAGGTAGCCGTGCATGTGCGCGGCCGGCGCGTTGCGCGGGGTGCCGTCATCGACCACGACCACGCCTCGCCGCTGGCGGGAGAGCTGCAGGGCGGCGGCGAGACCGGCGGCCGAGCCTCCGATCACTGCGACGTCGCAGTGACGCTCCAGGGTGGGGTGCCGGGCGTGGCTGACGGGCTCGTTGGGCTCGGACGGGGCTGGCTGTCGGCTGTGTGCGGGGTGCTCGCTCATGACTGCGACGCTACAGCGCCCAACGGTTTCCGCAACGGGCCTTGCACAATCAGCAAGAAGCGCCAGGATGGACACATGAACGGAGTCGCCGACGTCGAAGCCCTGGCACGGTCGCGCCTGCGCGGCATGCGCACCACCCTGGGGTACTCCCTCGACGAGCTGGCCGAGCGCACCAACCTCAGCCCGTCGACCATCAGCCGCGTCGAGACGGGCAAGCGCACACTCAGCCTCGACGTGCTCGTGCCGCTGGCCAACGCCCTCCAGACGAGTCTCGACGCGCTCTTCGAGGTGCCCACCGACGACGACGTCGTCATCCGTCCGGTCGCCCACAGCAGCGGCACGCGGACGACGTGGCCGCTGAGCCGTCCGGACGGGCGCACGGTCGCGATGAAGATGCGCCTCGAGCCGTCCGACACACCGCCCGGCCAACGGGTGCACCCGGGCCACGACTGGTTCCTCGTGCTGGAGGGGCGCGTGCGGCTGTGGCTGGGAGAGCGGCAGATCGACGTCGACACGGGGGAGGCGGCGGAGTTCGCGACGATGGTCCCGCACGCGATCACGGCCCTGGACGGCCCAGCCGAGTTGATCATGGTCTTCGACCGCGACGGACAGCGCGCGCACGTGCACCAGTGAGCTCGGCGGCCCGCGAGGAGGCCACGGCAAGCCACTCGGGGTGCGGTTCGGGTTGCCGTTCAGGGTCCAGGACCGACCTGCTCGGTTTGCCGAGCAGCCGAGCGACGAGCCGGTTGACTCCGCTGAGAATTCCGTCGGAGAAGGGCGAGCTGCTCGCCGTCAAGGTCGCCGATGTCGGGGCCGAGTGTCGCCGGGTGCGACTGTCGGGCGCTGACTCACCGGGTGGCCGGGGAGATCGCCTCCGCTGACGGCGAGGGTCACAGGTGCAGTTGAGCCAGGGCTCCTTCGGTCACGGGGTAGGGACTTTCACGGGGCAGGAGTTGCCGTGCGGCGTCCAGGTCTCCGTCCCGTACCAGGGCGTGGACGGTGTGGGCGAGCGGTGTGACATCGGTGACGGCGACGGTCCACTCATCGGCGTAGAGGCGCGCCGCTTCGCCGACGAGGCCGAGCTGGAGCGATCGGTGCGCAAGCGGCCGGAGGCGCAGATCGCGTTCGGGGTCCCACTGCACCCGGGACGGTGCTCGCTTCAACTGACGCTTCCAGGCGGCACGGTCGGCGTGCAGACCCCGCTCGTAGGCGGTCAGGCAGGCGCGTTGCAGCGCCCACTCGAAGCCCTCACGGGTGATCTCGACGGCAAGGACCACCTCCTGCCCCTCCTTGGCGCCCCACCCGCAGCGATACATCATCCAGAGGAACGACGGCTTGATCCACGTCATCCGGTCCCGCTTCCACACCGCCGGGAAGCAGCCGTCCCTCGCCGCAGGCAGACCGATCTCCGGCGGGTAAGCCTGGTAGACGGTGACCGTGGACTCCGTGTGCTGGGCTCGAATCCGGTGTGCGCCTTCTGTCACGGGGACCAGGGTGCGCCCCCTGACTCACGCGCGCCATCGCATTACCTCAACGGGCGAAGGCCCGGGGGACAGCGTGCCCGGGCCCTCCCGAACGGGCTGACCGGTCGGTGGCCCGGCCCCGCAGGAGACCGCCGGTCGTGTCGGCGGGATCCTTGAGCGCCCGGTCCGTGACGTGCCGGGTGTCGCCTGCGCATGCGGGCGGACCGGTCGGGCTCCCATCCCGCGGCCACCTCCGCGGCTGCGTCCGGAGCCCCGAGGCTGAGCAGGGGTATGCCGGAGGTTCCGCGGGTGCCGGCACACCTCGTCGGCCGTGAAGGAGGATGTCCGTCATGACGGACGGGAAGAGTGAACTGGTCGAACTGCTCCGTCGCGCCGGCCTGGAGGTGGTCGGGCACGGCCAGGTCTCCCATGCGCGGCCCACGGCAGCCGCCTGGCGACCTGTGATCGCGGGGAGCACGGAGCCCACGTTCTCGGTGCCGAACGACCATGCCGACCTGGTTGCCGAGTTGAACCGGCAATGGCACCGAATCGCCGTCGGGAAAGACGTGGTCAATACGGACGGAGAGTTCCTGATCAGCGTCGCCGACCTGGGTTGCACCCGCTGCGAAAGCGGCCACTGGACCAGAGTGCGGCTGGCGGAGCACTGGGATCTCGCCGGGGTTCTCGGCACGGGGGCGGGCCAACCGGAATTCGTGGCGATGTCCCTGGACGGAGAGAGTGTCCTGGGCGTCACCACCGAGGAGTACGCGGTCTGGTTCGTCGCCGTCACCCCGCTCACCGACTGGCTGGAATCGTCGGCACAGGCCCTGGCTTCGGAGAGCCCGGAGGAGCGGGAAGCCGACTGGAGCAGCGTCCTGCGGTGGAAGACCGCCTCGGCGGGGCTGCGGGAAGCATGGCGCGACGGGCTGGGCAGGAACCGCCTCGCGCCCTCGTCCGTGCTGCTCCGTCTCCTCGACGTCCCTCCCGGTGAGCCGTTCCCGTCCTGGCTCGCCCATCGGGAACTCCCCGAAGACGTGGTCGGGGCCTGGGTCGCGCACCCCGAGTGGCGGGTACGCAAGAAGTTGGCGCAACGATGGCTGCTCGACGCCGAGCAGCGCGCCGAACTGTTCCACGATCCCGACGCCCATCACCGGTGGGTCCTCCTCACCTGCGCGGTGGACGACCGGGCAGCGCTCACCGCCGCGACCTACACCCGGCTCGCCGCCGATCCCGCCCCGCGCGTGCGCGCCGAACTGGCCCGCCACCGCGACCTGCCGGTACGGCACCTCGCCGCGCTGGCCGCCGACCCGGACCCCCAGGTACGCAGGGTGGCCGCCCCACGCGCCTGGACTCACCTGGCCCCTTCGGCACAGGAGGCCCTCCTCGCGGACCCGGATGCCGATGTGCGGGCCGAAGCCCTCCTGCGGTACCACCGTTCCACCCCGCTCTCGGCGGCCGGCTTCGCCGAACTGCCCGACGACGAAGGGCGGGAACGCGCTGCCCGTACCTGCGTACTCGCACGTGGGCTGGCCGAGGATCTGGTCCACGGCACCGATACCGCTTTGCGCGGCGCCACCGCGCAGAACCCGAGCCTGGACACCGACCTGGTGTCCCTGCTCGGCCGCGACCTCGAACCCGGTGTTCGATGGCTGGTGTCCGTCCGCCCGGACCTCACCGAAGCGGAACGCTCCCTGATCGACATCGAGTTCGACCCCAGCGCCCGCTGCTATCCCCTCCAGTGGGTACGGGACCTGGAGGACGACGAAGAGGCCATGCGGCGCTGCGCCGCCTCCGCGCACGTGATGCTCCGCCGCAGCGCCGCGTGCGCGAAGAACCTGCCGGCCGACGTGGTCGACCTCCTGGCGCACGACGAGGACCGGGTCGTCCGGCTCTTCCTGGCCGAACAATGTGCCCAGGCCCCGGCCGGCGTACTCCTGGAGATGGCGCAGAGCTGGAACGGCTACTCAGCCGCACGGATGGTCGAGCACCCCAACTTCCCCCGGCAGGGGACCCTGCGCTTCGCGGACGATCCCAACCCCCGTACGCGCGGGCTCGCTCTCCTCGATCCGAAGTCGACCGCCGAGCTGGTGGAGCGGTTCAGCAGGGACGCGGACTCAAGCGTCCGCCGGCGCGCCCTGCGCGACCACCGCCTGTCCACCGCGTCCGTGATCCGACTGCTCGACGACCCGCACCGCGGCATACGAGACGAGGCAGCCGCCGACCCGCGCCTGCCCACCCGCGTCCTGGCCGCCCTCCTCAGCGACAGGACGACCGCGGCCCGCGCCGCCGCCAACCCCGCCATCCCCGAAACCGTCATGCACCAACTGCTGGACCGGTGACCGGGACACACTGTCGGTGCCTGCCCACCGCCGTGTCGGTGCCTACCGACAGCCGTGTTCAGGCCGTGGCCGACACCAACGGGGGCACTCGGTGCGGGGCCGCCGTTCCCGTGCCGACTCCGACTCCGGCTCCGGCTCCAGGCGGCACCGACGCGCCCTGACCGCCTCGGCCCGGGCGGTCGGGGCCGCCCGTGAGCCGAGGTGGTCGGGCGTTCTCGTGAACACGCCCGAGCCGCCCCGCGCGACGGCGGCCGGGTCCGTTCAGACGACGTCGACCGTGAACGCGGTCTGCGCCGCCCCGGCGAGGACCCGGATCCGCACGGTTCCGGCCGAGTCCCCGGCTTCCAGCGGTACGTCGGTCGAGCCGACGCCGTTCTCGTTGGTGGTGACCATGACGGGGGAACCGCCGTGGAACGCGGTGCCGGTCCCCTGGGAGTCGTCGACGTAGAAGCTGACGACCGCCCCGCCCGCAGGCTGCCCGTCCTCGCCGGTGGCCCGCACCGACAAGGACGCGAACGTCTCCCCGCGTTCCACCCTCTGTCCGGCTCCGGACACCGGCGTCAGCGCACTGACCATCTGAGCGTCTCCTTCCTGGGCTGCGGCCGCCGCTCGCGTGCGGCCACCTCGATACGGCACCTCAGCCACACATGGAACAGGGCCGCGCCGACGGTGACAACGGTGGAGATCAGGAACGGTGAAGATCAGGTCGGTGCGCGGGCGGGCTCCGGTACCCGCGCAGCGCGGGTGTCAGCGGCCGCATGGCGGTTCGCAGTGCCGGGCGTCGGCTGTACGGCTCGGCCTCCGTCGGGGAGGCGGGCGGCCGCGGCGGACCCGGCGGGCCCCGCCGGGCGCGGAGATCCCGCGCGCGGGATCATCGGGGGATGGACGTGACGCTGCACCTCGCCCAGGATCCGGACGCCGACGAACTGCTCGGCCGCTCCCCGCTCGCCGCTCTGGTAGGCATGCTGCTCGACCAGCAGGTACCGATGGAGTGGGCGTTCAAGGGACCGCGGACGATCGCGGACCGGCTCGGCTCCGACGACCTCGACGCGCACGAGATCGCCGCTCAGGACCCGGAGGCCTTCGCCGCCCTGCTGTCCGAGAAGCCGGCGGTGCACCGCTACCCGGGCTCGATGGCCCGGCGCATCCAGCAGTTGTGCCAGTACCTGGTGGAGCACTACGACGGAAGCGCCGAACTCGTCTGGAAGGGCGTCGACGACGGCCGGGAGCTGCTGCGCCGGCTGCAGGAGCTGCCCGGGTTCGGGAGGCAGAAGGCGCAGATCTTCCTCGCCCTCCTCGGCAAGCAGCTCGGTGTCGCCCCCGAGGGCTGGCAGAGGGCCGCCGGCTCCTACGGCGAACCGGAATCCTTCCGGTCCGTCGCCGACATCACCGGCCCCGAGTCGTTGGCCAAGGTGCGGGCGCACAAGCAGGAGATGAAGGCGGCGGCCAAGGCGGCGAAGGCCGCCGGGAAGCGGTAGCCGTCAGCCGGGCGGGCGTTCCCGAGTGGCGGATCGTCCGCGGCCGGTACCAGCATGGACCATGACCGAGGCACCGACCGGCGCCCCCTGGGGCCAGGACCGCGACGACCGCGCCGTCCACGCGCATCCCCACAACCCACCGGGCAGCCACGAAATCCACGAGGCCGAACCTCCCCTGGAAGGCCCTCTGCACGCCCTGTCTCGCGCCGCCTGGCAGGTGGTCCTGCTCACCGGTGTCGCCTCGCTCGTGCTGGGTGTACTGGTCCTGGCGTGGCCGGGCGCCTCGCTGCTCGTCGCCGGGATCCTTTTCGGCCTGTACCTGGTCATCAGCGGGGTCTTCCAGCTCGTGGCCGCGTTCGGCACGCACCGCTCGACCGGCCTGCGCGTGCTGGCCTTCGTCAGCGGCGCCCTGTCCGTGCTGCTGGGTTTGTTCTGCTTCCGCGGGCCCATGCAGTCGATCCTGCTGCTCGGCCTGTGGATCGGGATCGGCTGGCTGATCCGCGGCATCACCCAGACCCTGGCCGCCGCCTCGGACCCCGGGATGCCTGCGCGGGGCTGGCAGATCTTCCTCGGCGTGCTGACCTTCGTCGCGGGGATCGTCCTCATCGACTCCCCCGTCGAGTCGGTCACCGTGCTCACGCTGTTGGGCGGTATCTGGCTGATCGTGGTCGGCGCGGTCGAGGTCATCACCGCGATCAGTATCCGAGGGCGAGCCCGGCAGGTCCCCCGTTCGCTCTGACCCGCTACGCCGACCGGGTGATTTCCGCCTCCGCGGTGCAGCGGACCGGCGAAGTACGCGGGCGCAGGTGACAGGACCGTCCGGACGGCGGGGACTACGGCACCGCACGCACCGCGGGTGCGGCAGTGGCGGCGGTCCGCGCCCCCAGGCCCGGTGCTCCGCCGGGGCTTGGTGCCCCACCGGGTCCCGGCGCCCCACCGGGTCCCGGCGCCCGCACCAGGTGATGCGGGCCCGACGGACCAGCCGGGTCGAGGCGAGCCCACGGGCCCGGGGATCGGCCCCGCCACCGGGCCCGTGGGCTCGCCAGCCGAACTCCGACAGGGGCTCCGCCGGACCGCACAGGGGCCCGCCGCAGCGCACGCCGACCCTCGCCGACCCGCCAACCCGCCGGCGCGCCGCCTCTGCTGTGGCCCGCCTGCGCTGTGGGCCGCCTGCGCAGCGGCCCGGCGGAGCAGCGGCCCGCGGGCACCCCCACGCCCCCACACGGTTTCGCCGACCCCGGAAGGTTGTCCACAGCCTGTGTACAGCGCTCGCGCGACACCGGGACAGGCAGTATGTCCTGAAGCGCGGCGACTTCTGCCTCCCGGCACTGCGTCTCGATGGCTGCGCCCGGAACGTCTGGCCCGGTAGGCTTTCCGTGTGATCTTCAAGCGCATCGGAAACGGCCGGCCGTACCCCGACCACGGCCGGGAGAGCACCCGGCAGTGGGCGGACGTCGCGCCGCGCCCGGTCCGCCTCGATCAGCTGGTGACCACCAAGCAGCAGCTCGACCTGGAGACCCTGCTCGCCGAGGACTCGACCTTCTACGGCGACCTTTTCGCACACGTCGTGAAGTGGCAGGGCGACCTGTACCTGGAGGACGGGCTGCACCGCGCCGTGCGTGCCGCGCTCCAGCAGCGCCAGGTGCTGCACGCGCGCGTCCTCGAACTCGACTGACGGCGGAAATCCCGCGGAAGGCGGCCTTCCGGTCACCGGACGACCGCGCCCGGGTCACGGTTTGGTCCTTTCGGGTTCTCCTGGGCACCCTCTAATGATCATGTAGTAGGAATCGCCGCCGCAGCGCACTACGCTGCGGCCATGAGCATGCTGACTCCTCCCGGCATGGGCGGCCAGTACCGGATCACGGGGGACAAATACCCGCGGATGAAGCGCCCGCGGCGGCGCGGCAGACTCGCCGTCGCGACCGTCGTCTGTGCCGCTCTGCTCGGCGTGGCCGGCTGGGGCTCACTGCAGCTCATCGATGTCTTCACCGGTGGCGGCAAGAAGGCCTCGGCGGCCGGCCCCGGCGCCGACTGCCCGACCGGGGCCGGTCCCTCCCCCTCCGCCTCGCCCGTGACCCTGCCCAAGCCCGGCCAGATCACGGTCAACGTCCTCAACGCCACCCCCCGCAGCGGGCTCGCCCGGCGCACCGCCGACGAGCTGAAGAAGCGCGGCTTCAAGATCGGCGTGGTGGGCAACGCGACCGCGAAGTACGACAAGAAGGTCGCCGGCACAGGCGTACTGCTGGGCCCCACCGCCTCGCTCAACACCTCGCTGCCCGTCCTCGCCACCCAACTGCGCACCGCCGAGCGCCGCACCGACGCCGCGCGCAAGGACACCGCGGTCGACCTCATTCTCGGCACCGGGTTCAAGGAGCTGGACACCAAGGTGGACGCCGACCGGGCACTGGCCGCACTGACCGCACCCAAGCCGACGCCCACCGCGTCGAGGAAGAGCTGCTGAACGGGAACAGCTGAGCGAGAACTGCTGGACGAGAACCGTCGAGCGAGGAACCGTCGAGCGGCGCAGCCCTACTCGGCCGCTCCGTACAGGCGGTCCCCGGCGTCACCGAGCCCCGGGATGATGTAGCCGTTCTCGTTCAGGTGGTCGTCCACGGCGGCCGTGACCACCGTGACCGGGGCGCCCGCCAGTTCACGTTCCATGACCTCGACGCCCTCGGGCGCGGCCAGCAGCACCACGGCCGTGACGTCGTCGGCGCCCCGCCCGATCAGCTCGCGGATCGCGGCGACCAGGGTGCCGCCGGTCGCCAGCATGGGGTCGAGCACGTACACCTGACGGCCGGATAGGTCCTCCGGCATGCGGGTGGCGTAGGTGGACGCCTCGAGGGTCTCCTCGTTGCGGATCATGCCGAGGAAGCCCACCTCGGCGGTCGGCAGCAGCCGCATCATGCCGTCGAGCATGCCCAGTCCGGCCCGCAGGATCGGCACCACCAGCGGGCGGGGGTGGGACAGCTTCACGCCGGTGGTCTCGGCGACCGGTGTGCGGATGTCCACCTGTTCGGTGCGCACGTCCCGGGTGGCCTCGTAGGCGAGCAGGGTGACCAGCTCGTCCGCGAGACGGCGGAAGGTCGCTGAGTCGGTGCGCTGGTCGCGCAACGTGGTGAGCTTGTGGGCGACCAGGGGATGGTCGACGACGTGGAGACGCATGGCCACCACAGTAGCCGGGGCCGCGCACACCACGGACCCCACTCTCCGTGAGCCACTGCGGAAGGATCGCGCCGTCCCCTGGCTTCAAACCCGCCGTCGGCGGGAAGGTGGTGGGAACGGATTGGGGGTGGTGCACCCATGCCTGACCTGCCCGACCCACCCGAGCACGGAGACTCGGGGCCCGACGGCCGGGACCGGGCGCCGGAGACGGACGTCGAGCGGCGGCGCCGCCGGGCGCAGTTCCTGCGAGAGCTCGCCGAGGCCCGGGAGCTGCGCGCCCGCGTCCAGCCGCGCCGCGTCAAGGCCGCCCGGCTTCGGCACGCGATGCGGATGCGCACCTTCCGCTGGTAGCGGGGGCCCGGCACCTCGCCCACCCGCCCGCCCGCCACGCGCCTCGCGCAGTGGGACGGCCCGGGGCTGGTTCCTCAAGCGGCGGTCCGGGATCCGGGAGTCCGAGGGTCCGGGAGTCCGGGGATCCGGAAGTCCCGGGATCCGGGAGTCGGGGAGTCCGGGGCGGAGGTCGGGCGTCCGGTGGTCCGGGGCGGGGCCGGAAAGGTCCGGAGCCGAGGTCCAGGACGGGGTCCGCATCGGGCCCCGAGCCGGGTCTCGGAACGCGCCCGGCGCGCATTCGGCCCACCGCCGCCGGAGGATCACCCGGGAAGAGCACCCGGGAAGATCCACGGGACGGCGGGCGTCGAGCGGGGGGGGCAGGGGGAAGAAGTGCAGGCCCGCGTACGATCCGCAGGTGTGGCGAGGGGCCGGCCGATGGGCCCGGCCTCGAGGCGCACGGCGTGTCCGATCCCCTCCGGTCAAAACTGCCGGACACAGGGAGTCGAAGACATCCCCAGAACGCCTTGTTTCTGCCACGATTCCGAGTGGGCGGGACTCGGGACACCGCTTGACCGCCCTCAACCTCCGCCGGGGGGATCCCCAACCGGCACGCCTATGACCAGTGGGAGAGTCACGGTGTACTTCGCCGCACTGCTCGCGCGCACCGAAGACGGGTGGGAAGCGAGCGACACAGAGCTCGACGATGTGGAGACCCTGTCGGATCTGGCCGACCTGGCCCGGGAAGCCTCTCCCGAAGAGGACACCGTGCTCGTGCTGATCGAGCAGGAGAACGGGTGGTTCGGGGTCGTCCGCGTGGACGGCGAGGAGGACCCCCGGGTCTTCGTCTCGGACGCCGCGATCGCCGCCCGCAGTTCCTACGGCGAACTGCTGCTCACCGACGAACTGCTCGGCCGGGAACCCGGCGACGACGGCACCGACCTGGATGCCCTGGACCTCGACGGCACGGAGGACGGAGAGCCCGAGGGCGCCGGCGACGACGCCGACGACGGCACCGGCGCCGGGGCCGTGCCGCAGGGCCCGGTGGGTGACGCCGCGCTCCTCGACGACTTCGGCGTCAGCGAGAAGCAACTGCTGGCCTTCGAGAGCGACGCGCTCTCGGAGATCGCCGAGGCCCTGGAGGCCGCCGACATCCTGGAGGCCGTCCGCTGACTCTCCCCGAAGCCGTCCCCGACCCACCCGACCCGGTCCGCGCCCCCTGGCGGCCGGCGATGCTCCTCGCCCTGGCACAGGCCGAACAGGCCGCCCGGGGCGGGGACGTGCCGGTCGGCGCAGTCGTCCTCGCCCCGGACGGGACCACCGTGCTCGCCGTCGGCCACAACGAGCGGGAGGCGACCGGCGACCCCACCGCGCACGCCGAGGTGCTCGCCGTACGGCGTGCGGCACGGCAACTCGGCACCTGGCGGCTGACCGACTGCACGCTCGTGGTCACCCTGGAGCCGTGCACCATGTGCGCGGGCGCGCTGGTGCAGTCCCGGGTCGACCGGATCGTCTACGGTGCCCGCGACGAGAAGGCGGGGGCCGTCGGCTCGCTCTGGGACGTCGTACGCGACCGGCGACTCAACCACCGGCCCGAGGTGATCGAGGGCGTACTGGCTGACCGGTGCGCGGGCCTGCTGACGGAGTTCTTCCGCGACCGCTGATCCGGTGCCGCGCCGGCCTCGGCACATACCGATTTCTGAGCCTGGCCCCGGTGCTGTAAGGTCTCCCTCGGTAGCGTGTCCGAGCGGCCGAAGGAGCTCGCCTCGAAAGCGAGTGTGGCGCAAGTCACCGAGGGTTCAAATCCCTCCGCTACCGCTGGTGGACGAAGGGTCCGGCTCATCGAGCCGGACCCTTCGCGCGTCCCCGTCTCGATTTCCGTCCCGGCTTCGGTCTCAGCTTCCGTCCCGGCTTCCGTTCCGGCTTCGGTCTCAGCTTCCGTCCCGGCTTCCGTTCCGGCTTCGGTCTCAGCTTCGGTCCCGGCTTCCGTCCCGGTTCGCTGAACGAGCCCAAGTGCCCGACGCCGGTGCTGGACAGGCCAAGCTTCGGCGGCCCGGTAGCGGAGGTGGCGGACCTTCCGGGGGATGGCGGGCGGCAGCGGGCCCACGCGCCCGCGGCTCGGCGGCGGCACCGGTGCCCAACGGCCTGCCGTGGAGGTCTGCCCAGGGGGCCCGCCCAGGGCGCTGAGCCGGTCCGGGACCGCGACGGCGGGAAGGCGCTCGATGCCGACCATGACGTGGTCACGCAGGGTCGGTCGGCAGCCGAACCCCGAGACTGCCCTTGACTGCGCCGCGAAGTTACACTCACCGCCGGTGACACGGGTCCCGCAGGGGGACGACGGGGCAGGAAAGTGACAGGGGAGGCCGCGATGGCGGTGAACGCGAAGAAGATCGCCGTCCTTGTGCTCGTGGTCTTCGCGCTGTACGTGATCATCACGGACCCCGCCAAGGCCGCGGACTACGTCCAGATAGGGTTCGAGGGCATCTCGGACGCCGCCAAAGCCATCGGCGACTTCATGACCTGGGTCGCCAACGGAGGAAACTCATGATCCGCCACCTGGTCCTGTTCAAGCTCGACGAGGGCGTCGAGCGGGACGACCCGCGCGTCGTGAGGGGCGTCGAGGCCTTCCGCTCGCTCGACGGCGAGATCGGCGAGATCCGCCACTGGGAGCTCGGCTGGAACTTCAGCGACCGGCCCATCGCCTACGACTTCGCCATCAACTCGGCGTTCGACGACACGGCCGCTCTGCGCCGGTACGTGGAGCACCCCGAGCACCAGGCGGGCGTGGCGCTGTGGAAGGAATTCGCTACCTGGGTGATTGCGGACTACGAGTTCTGAGCCCGGCGACCGCACGCCCGGGCGCGACGTTCGAGGGGCTCCCCGCCGCAACGGCGGGGAGCCCCTCTGTGGATTACGTCCGGTTTTGATCCATCTTGTTATCAACACGGTGTTATGCGGTGCTTGCACACAGTGCACATGTCTTGTGATGCTATGACCGCTTTTGACCGATGAGTTGATGGATGACGAGGTGGAGTTGACCGTGCCGGCCAGTACTGCGCCTCAAGCACCGCCCCAGAACACCACCGGGACCGCCGCCCCGCAGCGCAGTCGCGGCGCCGACACCCGGGCGCTCACCCAGGTGCTCTTCGCCGAGCTCAAGGAGCTGACGCCGGGCAGCCCGGAGCACGACCGGGTGCGGGCGGCGCTGATCGAGGCAAACCTTCCCCTGGTACGCTACGCGGCCGCGCGCTTCCGCTCCCGCAACGAGCCGATGGAGGACGTCGTTCAGGTCGGCACCATCGGGCTGATCAACGCCATCGACCGCTTCGACCCGGACCGGGGGGTCCAGTTTCCGACCTTCGCGATGCCGACCGTGGTCGGCGAGATCAAACGGTACTTCCGCGACAACGTCCGCACGGTCCACGTGCCGCGCCGGCTGCACGAGCTGTGGGTCCAGGTCAACAGCGCGACCGAGGACCTGACCACCGCCTTCGGCCGCTCCCCGACCACCGCCGAGATCGCCGAACGGCTGCGCATCAGCGAGGAGGAGGTGCTGTCCTGCATCGAGGCCGGACGGTCGTACCACGCCACCTCGCTGGAGGCGGCCCAGGAGGGTGACGGCATGCCGGGTCTGCTGGACCGCCTCGGCTACGAGGACCCCGCCCTGGACGGGGTCGAGCACCGCGACCTGGTGAGGCACCTGCTCGTCCAGCTCCCCGAGCGGGAACAGCGCATCCTGCTGCTGCGCTACTACAACAACCTGACCCAGTCGCAGATCAGCGCCGAACTCGGCGTCTCCCAGATGCACGTCTCAAGACTGCTCGCGCGCAGCTTCCAGCGACTGAGGTCGGCGAACCGGATCGACGCGTGACCCGCCCCTCACGCGCGTCCGCGGCCCGCCTCCCCGCATGAGGCGAGCCCTCCCGCCCCCCACGTGAGGCGAGCCCTCCGGCTCCCGCGTGAGGCGCGCCCTCCCGGCGCACCGGGCGAACCGCTGCCGGCGTACTGCGCCTCCGCGCCCCGGCCGGTCACGCACGCGACCGGCGCACAACCGAAAGCCGGAGCGAGGCATCACCCCCAAGAGCGAATCGCCCACCTGGGCCGATCCCGGCGTTCCGGCGCCGAAAGCCTGTCAGACCCCTCGTTTCCAGGGGGTTTTGGCCGCTGACTTGTCGACAAGTCACTACGGCGCGTTGCCGACATGTGACATTCTGCGGGAAGAGCGTTTGCCGTGGCTCCGGCTCCGGTATTCAGGTGAAGGCTGCGGTTCTCCAGAGGACCGACGCCGCGACCGTCCCGCGACCCAGAGGGGGTGGCATGTCCGCAGACCAGGGCAGCTCGAAGGTGGTGCTCACGCTCACGAAGGGCGAGGCAGCGCCGGAGGCTCTCGACGCGCTCGGCCCCATCGACGACGTTGCGGCCCTCCCGGCCGCGCCGGCACCGGCACCTCCGGCGTCGGAGTCCCTCGACACCCGCACCCTGTCCCGCTCCCTGTTCCTGCGGCTCGCCGTGCTCGGCGAGGACAGCCCCGAACGCGCCTACGTCCGGGACACGCTGATCGAGCTCAACCTCCCCCTGGTCCGGTACGCGGCAGCCCGCTTCCGCTCCCGCAACGAGCCGATGGAGGACATCGTCCAGGTCGGCACCATCGGCCTGATCAAGGCGATCGACCGCTTCGACTGCGAACGCGGCGTGGAGTTCCCGACGTTCGCGATGCCCACCGTGGTCGGCGAGATCAAGCGGTTCTTCCGCGACACCTCGTGGTCGGTGCGCGTCCCGCGCCGGCTCCAGGAACTGCGGCTGGCCCTGACGAAGGCCAGCGACGAGCTCTCCCAGAAGCTGGACCGCTCGCCCACAGTCAGCGAACTCGCGACCGTGCTCGGCGTGTCCGAGGAGGACGTCGTCGACGGCCTCGCGGTGGGCAACGCCTACACCGCCTCCTCACTGGACTCCCCCGCTCCCGAGGACGACGGCGGGGAGGGCTCCCTGGCCGACCGCCTCGGCTACGAGGACACGGCGCTGGAGGGCGTCGAGTACCGCGAGTCCCTGAAGCCGCTGCTGGCCAAGCTGCCGCCCCGGGAACGGCGGATCATCATGCTCCGCTTCTTCGCCAACATGACCCAGTCGCAGATCGGCGAGGAGGTCGGCATCTCCCAGATGCACGTCTCCCGACTGCTGACCCGGACGCTGGCGCAGCTCCGGGAGGGCCTCATCTCAGACTGACCGCCGGCACCTGGTGCCCGGGCCTCCTGACGGACCCGGGCACCAGGTGCGTCCAGGCCTCGGAGGCCCGGCGGCCTGCGGCACCGGACCTTCGGGTACGACGAGGACGCGCCCGGCGGCCGAGGGCCACGCGGGCGCGTCCCGCGGTCGACGTGACGGCCGCCGGGGCGGCCGCTGTCACATGAGGGCGAGCCAGGCGACCACCGCCACGACCACCACCACGGCGGCCACGCCCACGACGAGGCCGATGCGGGGACCGGAGGAGGCACGCTGCTGCTCGCCCTGAGGGTCCTCGTCCACGAACGCGCGGAACATCTGAGTGCTGCCGGCGGGGTCGTAGTTGCCCTGGGGGCCCTGGGTGTTAGCCATGGCCCGAGACCCTAGCGAATCCGCCGGTGAGGCCCAAGTGGGGGTCCGGGACTGGCGTTCTCATCAGCAGGCGGTGGAAACGTTCGACCACCGGGTGGCCAGGCGGACGGAAGGGCCCCGCGGACGGAGGGCCGGGCGAACGGAGAGCCCGGGGACGGAGAGCCCGGGGACGGAGAGCCCGGCGAGCGAAAGGGTCACGCGGACGGAAGGCCGGGCGGACCGCCCTCCGGCTGCGCACCGGCACCCCGTGCGCGTACCGCATGCCCACCCGCGCTCCCGGCAGGTCCCGTATGCGCCCGGCACCCCACGCCGAGCGCCGGGAGCCGGGCGCGGCCGCATGCGCCGCCGGAGCCCGACCCTCCGCGACCCGCCACCGCCCTGACCGCCTCCCCCTCTCCCTCCCCCTCTCCCTCCCCCTCCCCCTCTCCCTCACTCCTCCCCTACCGGTCCGGGGCCGGGGCGACGCTCCCCGGTCGGACGCGCCCACTGCGCAGGCGGTGTGCACCACCGCAGCGGCCTCCTTTGCCGATTCTTTAATCGACCCCTCGCCGAATTATTTGCCTGCGGCAACCAAATAGCTTTATGGTTGCCCTAAGCAACGAACTTGGGAGGTGTGATGGCGGGAAGGGCGCAGTACGAGGAGCTGATCCGCCAGTTCAGCGCCTTCGGCGCGGTGAAGCGCGAACTGGGTCGCATCCTGCCGGCCGACTGCCCCAGCGGCTCGGCGGCCGTCCTGACCCTGCTCGGCCGCTACGGCGACATGCACATGAGCAGGCTCACCGACCTGCTGGCCGTGGACGTGTCGGTCACCAGCCGCCACGTCGCGCACGTCGCGGAGCGGGGCTGGATCGCACGCTCCCCCGACCCCGCGGACAGGCGGTCCCGCATCGTGCGGCTGACAGCCGAGGGCCGGCAGCAGTTGGAAGCCCTGTCGGCACGGACCACGCAACTGCTCGCGGAACGGCTCGACGACTGGAGTGACGAGGAGGTCGCCCAGCTCATCCGGCTCATGACCCGGCTGCGGGCGAGCTTCGACGACTGCCGCCCGATACCGCACCGCCCGCCACCCGCCCCCGGGCCCGTCCACGAGCCCGAGCCCGACCCGACCACCCGTACACCCGCGCACACACGCACGTAAGAGAAGGAAGCCCATGGCAACGACCACACCAGCCGGTGTGCGGGCTCATGCCAAGCACGGGGGAGGCTCCCACGGCACCGCCGGCGGCCACGCTCCGATGACGCACCGGCAGATCATGGAGGCGCTCTCCGGGCTGCTGCTCGGCATGTTCGCCGCCATCCTGTCCTCCACCATCGTCTCCAACGCGCTGCCGGAGATCATCAAGGACCTCGGCGGCGGGCAGAGCGCCTACACCTGGGTGGTGACCGCCGCCCTGCTGGCGATGACGGCCACGACCCCGCTCTGGGGCAAGCTCGCCGACCTGGTCAGCAAGAAGGCGCTCGTCCAGATAGCGCTCGTCGTCTACATCGCCGGATCCGTCGCCGCGGGTCTGGCGCAGAACCCGGGAATGCTGATCACCGCCCGCGCGGTGCAGGGCATCGGCGCCGGCGGCCTGTCCGCCCTGGCCCAGATCATCATGGCGGCGATGATCTCCCCGCGTGAGCGCGGCCGCTACTCCGGCTACCTCGGCGCCACCTTCGCCGTCGCCACCGTCGGCGGCCCGCTGGTCGGCGGCGTCATCACCGACACCAGCTGGCTCGGCTGGCGCTGGTGCCTGTACGTGGGTGTGCCGTTCGCGCTGATCGCCCTGGTGGTGCTGCAGAAGACGCTGCACCTTCCGCAGTCCAAGCGCCGGGTGAAGGTCGACTGGGCCGGCGCGTTCTTCATCTCCGCGGCGGTGTCGCTCCTGCTCATCTGGGTCACCTTCGCCGACGACAAGTACGACTGGCTGTCCTGGCAGACCTCCGCCATGGTCGGCGGGTCGGTCCTGCTGGCCCTGGTCTTCCTCTTCGTCGAGACCCGGGCCGCCGAGCCGATCATCCCGCTGCGCCTGTTCCGGAACCGGACCATCTCGCTGGCCTCCGTGGCGTCGATGTTCGTCGGTGTCGCGATGTTCACCGGCACCGTCTTCTTCAGCCAGTACTTCCAGCTGGCCCGCGACAAGTCGCCGACCATGTCGGGCGTCATGACCATCCCGATGATCGGCGGCCTGTTCGTGGCGTCCACGGTCTCCGGCCAGGTCATCACCCGCACCGGCCGCTGGAAGGGCTGGCTGCTGGCCGGCGGGCTGCTGCTGTCGTCCGGACTGGGCCTGCTCGGCACGATGCGCTACGACACCCCCTACTGGCGGCTGTCGATCTTCATGGCGCTGATGGGCCTCGGCGTCGGCATGATGATGCAGAACCTGGTGCTCTGCACGCAGAACCAGGTCGCCCCGAGCGATCTCGGCTCCGCGTCCTCCGTGGTCACGTTCTTCCGCTCGCTCGGCGGCGCGGTCGGCGTGTCGGTGCTCGGCTCCGTGATGTCCACCCGGATCGGCCACCACGCCAGGGAGACCATCGGCCAGCTCGGTCCGCAGGAGCAGATGGCCGCCGCCAAGGCCTCCGGCACCGGCCGGCTGCCCGAGATGGACCTGCTGCCGGCCCCGATCCGGAACTGGCTGGAGGGCGCCTACGGGCACGGCATCGCCGACATCTTCCTCTACGTCGCCCCGGTCGCCTTCCTCGCCTTCCTCGTGACGCTGTTCATCAAGGAAGTACCGCTGCGCACCACCGGCGCCCTGGCGCAGGCCGCCGAGTCGGCCGCGGAGACCGCGGCGAAGGCCGAGGCCGGCGTCCCGGACCCCGCCGAGGCCGCCACCCCCGCGGCCGGGGGGACCGTCCCGGGCTCGGACACCGCCGCGGCGGAACCGGCCCCTGCGCGGGTGGCCACCGCCCCGACCCTGGCCGGCGGCTCCACCACGGGCCGCGGCATCGATCCCGTCCACCCCGGCGAGTAGCCCGCCCACCCCGGCCCGCGGCCGGCGAACGCGCTCGTCACCACAGCGCGCCGCCCCGCGGGCCGACCCAGTGAACCGGCCCCGCGGGCCGACCCCGCGGGCCGACCCTGCGGGGCCGGTTGCGGCGGCCCCGCACACGGCCGTCGCAGGGAGTCGCAGGGAAAGGAGAAGAGCCGGACCGCACTCACGCGGACTCCCCTGCACGGGACGGTCCGCGCAGGGCGCGACGCGCTGCCCCGGGCGTAGGCCCAGCAGGATCAGCCACGGCGGGCCGCGGCGGCCCTAGGCTGCGGCCATGGCACCGAACATCGCGACCAACACCCGCGTCTCCCTCGAAGAACTGCTGGACTTCGTCCGGCCCCGCCACCGCGCCCTGCTGATCACCCGCCGCGCCGACGGCGGCCCGCAGGCCTCTCCGCTGACGTGCGGTGTCGACGACTCGGGCCGCATCGTGGTCTCCACCTACCCGGAACGCGCCAAGACCCGCAACGCCAAGCGCGACCCGCGGGTGGGCCTGGTGGTCCTCAGCGAGGAGTGGAACGGGCCCTGGGTGCAGGTCGACGGCACCGCGGAGGTCATCGACTCACCCGACTCCGTCGAGCCGCTGGTGGAGTACTACCGCAACATCGCCGGGGAGCACCCGGACTGGGACGAGTACCGGCAGGCCATGCTCACGCAGGGGAAGTCGATCATCCGGATCACCCCGGAGCGATGGGGGCCGGTGGCGACGGGCGGCTTCCCGGCGCGGCTGGTCCAGGACGGGGAGTAGACGCTTCCCGGCACGCGGACGGTCCAGGACGGGGAGCAGACGGAGCAGACGCACCCTGGCCCGCGGAGGCCCAGGAGAGGGAGCGGTCGGCGTCGCGGGGCGCCTTCCGGAGCGGACCGGGCGGGCCGGCAGGGCCGGGAACGCGGAAGGGCGGTGACCGCGTCACCGCCCTTCCTCAGCGAACCGTTCCCGGCGAACCGGCCTTCCCGGCGGAGCTCAGCCGCTCGTCTTCTGCGTGAGGTCGTAGAAGGTGGCCGAACCGGCCGTGACCTCGGTGAAGTTGGCTTCGACCCAGGAAGTGATCTGCGAAGAGGTGCCGTTGGAACCGCCCCTGCCGCCGCCCATGCCGCCGGCGATGAAGTAGTGGATGCGGCCCTGCTCGACGTACTCCTTGAACTCGGCAAGCGTCGGGGACGGGTCGGTGCCGTTGAACCCGCCGATCGCCATCACCGGCTCGCCGGTGGCCAGCTGGTAGCTGGCTGCGTTCTGGGAGCCGATCGACGCGGCGACCCAGGTGTACCGGTCCGCGCCGGTCTCCAGCAGCTTCTTCGCCTCGGCGCTGACGTCCGCGCCGTTGAGCAGGCCGCCCATACCGCCGCCCGCGCCACCGCGGCCGCCACCGGCCCGGCCCCCTCCGGGGAATCCGTTGCCGTTCTGCTGGTTCCGACCCTGCTGGTTACCGCCCTGCTGGTTGCCGCCCTGCCCGGGGGTGCCGCCGCCCGGGAAGCCGTTGCCGTTGCCGCCCTGTCCGTTGCCGTTGCCGCCCTGTCCGTTGCCGTTGCCGCCCTGTCCGCCCGGGAAGCCGTTGCCGTTGCCGTTCTGCCCGCCCGGGGCGTTGCCGTTGCCGCCCTGCTGGTTGGGGCCCTGTCCCGGCGTACCGCCACCGGGGAAGCCGCCACGCGTCCGGCCGCCGGGGCCGCCGCGGCCGCCCATCACGCTCGCACCGGCCGGGCCGGCCGTCGGGATGGAACCGGTGTGCGCGGAGTTCACGGTGCTCAGCGTGTACGCCGTCGGTCCGGCCAGTGCCGCCACGACGCTCACCGCGGCCGCCGCGAGCGCCAGCTGCCTGGTCACCCGGCCCGCGAACACCAGGCCGAGCGCGCCGGCCAGGCCGCCGATCAGGACCAGCCACCTCAGCCAGGGCAGGTAGTCCGGGGTGCGGTGCAGCAGGACGTATCCCCAGGCCGCGGCGGCGACGGCGGAGGCGGCCAGGACGAGCGAGGCCCAGGTCTCCTTCCGCTTCTCCCACAGCAGTCCGGCACCCATACCGGTGACGGCCGCCAGGTACGGGGCGAGGGCGACGGTGTAGTACTGGTGGAAGATGCCCGCCATGTAGCTGAAGACCGCCAGGGTCATCAGCAGGGAACCGCCCCAGACCAGGAACGAGCCGCGGGTGACCGACGTGCGCTTGAGCTTCCGGGTCGCCACCAGGCCCCCGACCAGGAGGATCAGCGCGGCCGGCAGCAGCCAGGAGATCTGGCTGCCGATCTCGGAGTTGAACATCCGGTCCCAGCCGGTCTCGCCCCACCGGCCGCCGCCGTTGCCGCCGCCTCCGCCGCCGACGCTTCCGGTCTCGTCGCCGTTCAGCCGGCCGAAGCCGTTGTAGCCGAAGGTCAGTTCCAGGAAGGAGTTGTTCTGCGAACCTCCGATGTACGGGCGGGACGACGCCGGCCACAGCTCGACGATCGCCACCCACCAGCCGCCGGAGACCACCAGGGCGAGAGTGGCCGCGGCCAGTTGCCCGAACCGCCTGCGCAGCGGCACCGGCGCGCAGGCCGCGTAGACGAACGCCAGCGCCGGCAGGATCAGGAACGCCTGGAGGGTCTTGGTCAGGAAGGCGAAACCGATCGCGACCCCGGCCCACACCAGCCACCTGGTCCGGCCGTCCTCCAGTGCCCGGACCACGAGGTAGCAGGCCGCGGCCATGAGCAGGGCCAGCAGCGCGTCCGGGTTGTTGAAGCGGAACATCAGCGCCGCGACCGGGGTGAGCGCCAGTACCGCGCCCGCGATCAGTCCCGCGGCCGGACTGAACCGGCGCCGCACCGAGGCGTACACGACGGCGACCGTACCGACGCCCATCAGCACCTCGGGGACGAGGATGGCCCACGAGTTCAGCCCGAAGATCCTCACCGACAGGGCCATCGGCCACAGCGAGGCCGGTGGCTTGTCGACGGTGATGGAGTTGGCCGCGTCCAGCGAACCGAAGAAGAGGGCCTTCCAGCTGCTGCTGCCCGCCTGGACGGCCGCTGAGTAGAAGGAGTTGGCCCAACCGGAGGCGCTCAGGCCGTACAGGTACAGCGCCGCGGTGGCCAGCAGCAGGCCGATGAAGGCCGGGCGGACCCAACGGGGATCCTCGGGCCGGCCCCGCCACAACCGCCGCGGCAGGGACTGCTCGGGCCGACCGGAACGGTCGGGGTGGCCTGACGGCTCGGAACTGCCGAGGGACCCGGAATGACCGACCTGCGCGGACTGGCCGGGCTGCTCGGACCGCCCGGTCTGCCCGGTCTGCCCGGAACGCTCACCGTCGGGGGACGCCGGCGGGGGAGCCTCCGGGGGCGGGCCCCAGTTCGACGACGTCTGGTCGTAGTGGGTGGTCATCGCGATTCCCTCGGGTCGATGTCGTACGGGCGCGCGGGCTGCGCATGCATGTCTGCGTCCTGCCGGGTGCCGTCCGCGGCGTCACCGGCGCGGAACCGGGTGGTCGGGTCGTGGAGGGGGTTCGGGGAGCTCGGGGAGCTCGGGGAGCGCAGGCCGTGCGGGCTCCGCTCGATCGGCGGAGCCTGCGGCACGCGCGGGGCGAATGCGGCGAACTGCGGGGACAGCGGCTGCTGCCGGGGCTCCTGCCAGTCCTCCTCGCGGCGGTCCGGGAAGACCCAGGCCCGGAAGAGGAGGAAGCGCAGCACGGTTGCCGCGAGGTTGGCGGCGACGAGCACCGCCAGTTCCGTGGAGTGTGCGGGGTCGGTCGTCGCGGCGTTGAGAGCGGCCAGCGAGCCGCTGGTCAGCGCCAGCCCGATACCGAAGACCACCAGGCCCTGCGCCTGGTGCCGCACCGCGCCGCCGCGCCCCCGCACGCCGAAGGTGAGCCGACGGTTGGCCGCCGTGTTGGCGACGGCCGAAACCAGCAGGGCGAGCGCGTTGGCGAACTGCGCGCCGGTGAAGACGCGGAAGGCGCTGTAGAGCAGCAGGTAGAACAGGGTGGAGAGGCCGCCGACCACGCAGAAGCCGAGGAGCTGGCGAGCCAGCCCCCGGGGTACGTCCTTGATCTCGCGGTCGCGCGGATCGTCGCCGAAGGGCCGCGCCAGCCGGTCCAGCGGCAGCGAGCCGGTGGTCAGGGCGCGGCCCACCCGCCACACGCCCTTGAGGTCGTCGGTCGCCGTGCTGACGATGTGCACGGTGGAGTCGGGGTCGTCGACCCAGTCGACCGGCACCTCGTGGATGCGCAGCCCCGCCCGCTCGGCGAGCACCAGCATCTCGGTGTCGAAGAACCAGCCGGTGTCCTCCACCAGCGGCAGCAGCACCTGCGCCACATCGCGGCGGATCGCCTTGAACCCGCACTGGGCGTCGGAGAAGCGTGCCTGGAGCGAACCGCGCAGGATGAGGTTGTAGGCGCGGCTGATGAACTCGCGCTTGGGACCGCGGACGACCCGGGAGGCGCGGGCGAGCCGGGAGCCGATCGCCAGGTCGGAATGGCCGGAGATGAGCGGAGCGACCAGCGGGAGCAGGGCGTTCAGGTCGGTGGAGAGGTCCACGTCCATGTAGGCGAGGACCGGCGACTCGGAGGCGGACCACACGGCCCGCAGGGCGCGCCCGCGGCCCTTCAGCTCCAGCCGGAAGACGACCACCTCCGGGATCTCCGCGGCCAGCCGCTCGGCGACCTGCGGGGTGGTGTCCGTCGACGCGTTGTCCGCGATCGTGATGCGGAACGGGTACGGGAACGTACGCCGGAGGTGGTCGTGGAGCCGGCGCACGCAGGGCGTGAGGTCCTTCTCCTCGTTGTAGACCGGGATCACGACGTCCAGGACAGGCGCTCCGGCTCCTGCGGCCGGGAGGTGCTCCCGCGCCGGCAGGGTGCCGGGAGAAGAGTCGGTTCGCATGTCGGTTCGCATGTCGACGACTCTCCTCACGTGCGCTGTCGCACCCATGTGGTGGTGCTGTGCTGTGCCTGTGAGTCCGACGGACCGCGGGTTCCGGTGACCGGGCGCGCCCGGTCGGGGTGCGGACCACCGTGGAGCGGGGAGGAGGTCTCGGCTCCGGGCGGGGAGGGCTCCTCCGCTCCGGGCGGGACGGGGGTCCGAGCGGCGGCCGGGATAGGGGCCGGGGTCGCAGGCTCGGACGCAGAGGCAGACGCAGACGCGACTGTGCCCACGGCCGCAGTCGCAGTCGGCGTCGGCGTCGGCGTCGGCGTCGGCGTCGGCAGGTACAGGGTGAACATGGTCCGTCCCGGCACGCTGTCGACGGTCACGGCACCGCCGTGGGCGGCCGCGACGGCCTGCACGATGGCCAGCCCGAGCCCCGTCGATCCGGTGGCGCGCGTCCGTGCGGAGTCGCCCCGCGCGAACCGTTCGAAGACCCGCGGCAGCAACGCCTGCGGGATCCCGGGCCCGTTGTCCTCGACGTCCACGCACAACCAGGCTCCGTACCGCCGCACGCGCGCGGTGACGGTCGTACCGGGCGGCGTGTGGTTGCGGGCGTTGGCGAGCAGGTTGACCAGCACCTGCTGGAGGCGTGCCGCGTCCGCGGCGACGAGCGCCGGCTCCTCGGGCAGTTCCAGCCGCCAGCCGTGGTCGCGACCGGCCGCACGGGCGTCGCTGACGGTGTCGACGACCAGCGGCACGAGGTCGGTCTGCTCGAACTGCAGCGGGCGGCCCGCGTCCAGCCGGGCGAGCAGCAGCAGGTCCTCCACGAGCAGTGTCATCCGCCCGGCCTCGGACTCGATCCGTCCGAGGGCGTGCCGGGTGTCGGGCCCGACCTCCTCCCGGCCGCGCCGGGTGAGTTCGGCGTACCCGCGGATGGAGGCGAGCGGGGTGCGCAGCTCGTGGCTGGCGTCGGCGACGAACTGCCGTACCCGCGTCTCGCTCTGCTGCCGTGCGTGCAGCGCGCCGTGCACGTGGTCGAGCATGCGGTTGAGGGCGGCGCCCACCTGACCGACCTCGGTGTGCGGGTCGCACTCGGACTCCGGGACGCGTTCGCTGAGGTTCACCTCGCCCGAGTGCAAGGGCAGTTCGGAGACGCGGGTGGCGGTGGCGGCGACCCGGCGCAGGGGGCGGGTGGCGACGCCGACCAGCACGAACCCGGCGATGCCCGCGGCGAGCAGGCCGGCGGTGGTCACACTGACCTCGACGAGGATCAGCGTGTTGACGGTGCTGTCGACGTCCTGCGTCGGCAGGGCCACGTAGTACCCGTCGGTGGCGCCCAGGACGGGGACGTACTCGACGCGGTACTCACCCAGTCCCGGGATGTCGACCGAGCGCGCCCTGCCGTCCCTGGGCACGTCGTTCAGCACGGAACGCTGTTGCGCGCCGAGCCGGGTGGCGTTCATGTCCTTGAAGGCGCCGTTGCTGTCGTTCTTGCGCTCGGCGACGGCGGCGCTGGTGACGGTGGAGTGGTCCACCGAGGCGGCGATGGTCTCGGGCTGCGTCGGCACGTGGGTGACGAACGCGTCGATCCGCTGGTTCGCGGGCAGGTCCGCGGCGGGGCCGCCGGGCGCGCTGCCCGGTTTGTCCATGGCCCGCCCGCCGGCCGCGCGCATCGCCGTGTCGTGCACCTTCTCGTCGAGCTGCTCGATCAGGTGCTGGCGCAGCGCGATGGTCGTCACCGTGCCGATGACCGCGCACACCACCGCGATGAGCGCCACGGCCGCGACGACGAGCCGCGTGCGCAGGGTGCGCGGCTGCCGGCCCCGGCGCTGCGTACGCGGCCGCCGCCGCCCGCTCACGACACCGCGGGCTTGATCAGGTACCCGGCACCGCGCCGGGTGTGGATCATCGGCTCACGACCGGCGTCGATCTTCCGCCGCAGGTAGGAGATGTACAGCTCGACGACGTTGGCCTGGCCCCCGAAGTCGTACGACCACACCCGGTCCAGGATCTGCGCCTTGCTGAGCACGCGCCTCGGATTGCGCATCAGGAAGCGGAGCAGCTCGAACTCGGTGGCCGTCAGGTGGATGTTGTCCCCGCCCCGCGACACCTCGTGACTGTCCTCGTCCAGCATGAGGTCCCCCACGACCAGCACGGACTCCGACCGGCGGTCGGCCGCGCCGGAACGCCGGATCAGCCCGCGCAGCCGGGCCACGACCTCCTCCAGGCTGAACGGCTTGGTGACGTAGTCGTCGCCACCGGCGGTCAGCCCGGCGATACGGTCCTCGACGGCGTCCTTGGCGGTCAGGAACAGCACCGGCACGTCGGGCAGCTCGCGCCGCAGCCGCCCGAGGACGGCCAGCCCGTCCATGTCGGGCAGCATCATGTCCAGTACGACGGCGTCCGGCCGGAACTCGCGCGCGGCCTGCACGGCGCCTTGTCCGTTCCCCGCCGTGCGGATCTGCCAGCCCTCGTAGCGGAGGGCCATGGACAGCAGCTCGGTGATCGACAGCTCGTCGTCCACCACGAGCACCCGGACGGGGCTCCCGTCCGGCCTCAGCAGTTCGGTGCGCCCCTGGGGCGAAGTCGTGGTCATGCTGGACACCATGTCGGGGAGCCCTGAGAGCACCCTTTCGCACATCTGTGAATTCCCTGAGAAACCCACAGCCGGCGCTCAGACCGGGCCCGGGATCCACCGGAGTCCGCCGAGCGCCGCCCGGCCCTCGGAACGGGCCCTCCTGCGCCCGACCCTCAGAACAGGCCCTCCTGCGCGGGTACGTCCCTCCGGAACGCCCTTGTCGGCAAGGGCGTTTCCGGCGACCGCCGGCTCCGGCCGCCCGGTCCGCCCGGCGGCGCCGGGACGAGGCCCCAACCCGCCATGAGCCGGGTGTCCAGCACCACCACCTGTCCGTCCCCGCCCGCCAGGTGCAGATCGGGACCGGCGGCAGCGACGAGCTCGCCGCGCACCCCGCCTCCGGCGACCAACTCGCTCACCTGCCCGACGGCCGGCCTCAGCCCCTCGAAGCCGAACACCGCCGTGTGATCCACCGGCCGGAACGGTTCCCGCGCCAGCGACTCCGGCCAGCCGGGGAGGCCCACGGCACGTGCGTGCAGCTCGGCGATCTCCCTCGCCCGCTCGGCGCCGGACCCGGGCAGCGCGGCCCGCACCGCCCGCTTGTCGGCGTACGGAATACGGTCGGGCACCCCCAGTGCGGCCCGCAGCACCTCCTCCGTGCGCCGCGCGGCCATCAGGGGACCGGCTCCGAGCCAGCTGAAGCAGACGGCCCCCTGCTCCAGCAGCCGTGCAGAGCCCCGCTGCACAGCGGTGATGCCGACCTTGACCAGACCGGGGCCGAACCAGGCCAGATACACGTGGTACGGCCGGGGATCGTCGGCCGCCGTGTCGGCGGCCACCGAGTGGGCCCGATCCATGCGGGCGCACTGCTCGCACCGGGCGCCCGTACTGCGCGCCGGCACCTCGGCCCGTACGGGACAGGCATGCCCGCGGGCCCCCACACAGGTCCGTACGCCCCCCTCGACGACCCGGAAGGCCACCTCCCGGCCCCGGGGGAGGGCGGAGCGACGGCCTCCGTCCCAGACCAGCACCGGCCCCTGCGGCCACCACCGCAGCCCCGAACATCTCCACACCTGTGCCATCACGGTGAGCGTAGGGCCCGGCACTGACACGCGGCACTGGAGACAGTGTCCCGGGGGACGTGGGCCCCGGAGAAACGGGCCCTGGGGACGGTCACCGGAGACGGTCCCTGGAGACCGGCCCTTCGGGCTCTCAGCGGTGGCCCGTGGGGTTGCGTCGTCGGGCCCGGTGCCCGTGTGCCGGCCACCGCGCGGCAGGCACGGGGCAGCAGACGGCAGACGGCGACCGGCGGCCCGCGGCCGGAGCGGCAGGCGACGGTGGCGAGCCCTACGCCCCGCCGTGGGCTCGGTCGCGGGCTCCGTCGCGGGCTCGGTCGTGGATCCCGTCGTGGGCCCCGCCGTCGCGGAGTTGCGCCAGGACCACCGGGTCGATCTTCCCCGGCACCAGGCGGTTCTCCAGGTTCTCCACCCCGGCCCAGAGGTCCAGCGAGGCGTACCCGCGCGCGGCGACCAGTCCGCGGACCTCGTCCTCCAGCTCACCCGACAGCTCCAGCAGGGCTTCCGGGTCGGGCGTACCGAACAGCAGCTCGTGCACGTCGAGCAGGCGCCCCAACTCCCCGACGGGGTCGGGGTGATCGTCCACCCGCAGGTCGCAGGCGACATCGCTGCCGCCGCCGTACCCGGCGCCCGGGGACGCCACGTACAGTGCCGCGCTCTGCCGACCGCGGCGGTCACCGCCCGCGCCGTCGCCCGCCGCGAGCGCCGCGAGCAGCCGGCGTTCGAACGGCGCCTCCGGCGAGGACAGCCAGGCGGCCTCCATGGCGTCGATCACCTCGGGACCGGTGAGGATGTTGCCCTGGACCGCGTAGCCGTCGCCCGCCGTCCCGCCGGCCCAGTCCATGCACTCCTCGCCGGTGTACGTCGCCCCCGGGCCCTCACGGCCCACGATCCCCAACTGCCGGTGCCCGCGGTCCGGGTCCGCGGCCACCAGGCCCGCGACGGCGTCGGCGGGCTGCACACCGGTCCGGAGCAGCGCCAGTCCCTGGGGGCGGTAGCGGAGGTTGGCCGCTGCCTGGGTGGCCACCGCACCGGCCCCCGCGGCCACGGCCGGCACCACCGCGCCGACCGCCAGGAACTTGCTCGCCACGGCCACGCCGAAGGCCGAACCGGATCGCGCAACGATCGAGAACGTCATGGCAGACGACAGTAGAGCGCCCCGAGCGGCAGGACCAGGATCCGAGTGGGAGGGACGCACGAGGGGGAGGGACGCGCGAGGGGGTTGAGGGGGTTGGAGAGCGGGGCCGGGGAGCGTGAGGGGGCGTACATGGGGCGCACCGGGGCGCCCAGTGGTGGTGTGGGGAGCGGGAAAGTCGCGCATAAATTCGAGCTCGCGCTCCCGTGTGACAACGGCTTTCCATGATCGTTCGGCTGCTACCTTCGCGCTCTGTGATCCATTCAGACAGCACTGCCGACGACCGCAGTTGTTCCTCCGGGGAGTCGTCGCGCACGCGGGAGGACGCCTACCGTCCCGTCCTCCTGAACCTCACGGAGCCGGAGGGCGAAGCGGCCCTGACGGAGCTTCTGGACTCCGGTGCCGTAAGGGAGATCCATGACCGCATCGACGACCAGTTGGAGGAACTGGCGCGCTGTCTGCGGCCGGGGGAGTCGGCGGACCCGCGCAGCCCGGCGTCCGCAGCCGCAGCCGCAGCCGCAGCCGCAGAAGTGCACGCGGGAACACCCCGCCGGTGTTACGGCACCTGGGTCTGGTACCCGTGGTCCGGACGCCTGGTGCACGTCCTGCCGGCCGAGGAGTTCCGCCTGGTGCGCACCGACCGCAACCGGGACAAGATCACATCGGCCGAGCAGCAGGCGCTGCTCGGCCGCCGTATCGGCGTGCTCGGCCTGTCCGTGGGCAACAGCGCGGCGCTCACCTGCGCCATGGAGGGCGTAGGAGGATCGTTCCGCTTGGCGGACTTCGACCGACTCGGGCTGTCCAACCTGAACCGGTTGCGGGCCGGCGTCCACGACCTGGGCGTGGAGAAAACGGTTCTGTGCGCGCGCCAGATGTACGAGATCGACCCCTATCTCGACATCGAGATCCACCGTGAGGGCGTGACGGAGGAAACCATCGGGGACTTCTTCGGAAACACCCCCGGCTCCGGCTCCGACACCGGCACCGGCACCGGATCCGGCTCCGGCACCGGCACCGGCACCGGCACGGGGCTCGACCTGCTGATCGAGGAGTGCGACACCCCGTGGGCGAAGGTCGCCGCCCGCGAACACGCCCGCGCCCGGCGCGTCCCGGTCCTGATGGACACCAACGACCGCGGGCTGCTGGACGTGGAGCGCTTCGACCTGGAGCCCGAACGCCCCCTCTTCCACGGCCGGATCGGCGGGACCACCGCACGGACCGTCCGCGCCCTCGACACCGCCGGACAGCTCGACCTGCTGCTGCGGATCGTGGACGCGGGCCGTCTCAGCCCGGCCATGACCGACGCCCTCGGCCGGATCGGGCGCACCCTGTCGAGCTGGCCGCAGCTGGCCAGCGGCATCGCGCTCGGCGCGGCCCTGGTCACCGACACGGCCCGGCGCGTCCTGCTGGGCGCACCGGTGCCCTCCGGCCGCTACTACGTCGACCTCGAAGACCTCATCGCCGCCGAGCAGGCCGTCGCCGCCGGAGCCCCGTCATGACCCACGTGCCCGAACTGCACGGCGTGCATTTGTGGCTGCGTGAACTGCGCGCCACCGACCTCGCGCCGTTCGAACGCATCCACACCCATCCCGTCCTGACCCGTTACCTCGGCATCGACCGCATGGAGGCCCGCCAGGCCCAGGACGCCTTCGCGCAGTGCCTCGCCCAGCCCTACAGCCACCCCCGCCGCCGGCACACCCTGGCCATCTGCGCGCCGGGGGACGACACCATGGTCGGCACCATGGGACTCCTCGTCGAGGAGTACGGCAGCAACGCCATGCTCACCGGACTCGTCCTGCTGCCCGACGCACCCGTGCGCGGCCACAGCCACGAGGCCGGACGCCTGCTCATGGCCTACGGCTTCGGCCCGCTCGGCCTGCACCGCATCTGGGCCGGCCACCGCGCCGACCACACCCGCATGGGCGCCATCATGCTCGCCGCAGGCCTGCACCCGGAGGCCACCCTGCGCGAGTTGTTCCGGACCCAGGGCCGCTGGCACGACGTCACCACGTACGCCGCGCTGGGCCGGCAGTGGCGGCACACCGCCACGCCCGCCGAGCAAGCCGTCCTCACCGGCAGCCGCAGCCTCCAGCCTGCGTAGGGCGTGACTCGGCGCCGGTCCGGCGGTCGTCGGGACGAAGGTCCGCCGCCGACTCCGGCCGTTGCCGTGCTCCGCTGTCGTCCGCCCGGCACGCACCGAGGCCCCGGATCTCTCCGGGGCCTCACCCCCCAGGGTCTCCGGAACTCCCCGGGGCCTACAGCATGCTGCGGACTCGGCGCGATGCGAACCTGCGGCCCGCTGATCCGTAGCTCCGGCCGGATCGGACGGCGGTGCTACCGGCTCCCGCGAGGCCCCGAGGGATGGCGGCGCTACCGGGCGGATTCGGGATTCGGTGCGGGGGTTGCGGTACGGGGCTGCTCTACGGCGACCGGGCAGGAAGCGCGTCCCGCCGGTTCCGTCACTGACCGGGAGCAGCCTCGCCTGCGGGCTCGTCCGTGGCGCGCCTGGCCGTCACCAGGTAGCCCACGAAGCGGGCGTCCGGCCTGACCTTAGCCCACCCGTCCGCCCGATTGACCGGAACCAGCACGGTCGTGCCCGGAACGGGGTGGTCCACGTTGTCCGCAGCGCCCGGGGGAACCCCGAAACGGCAGTGCACCTCGGCGATCGACACCACCTCCACCGAGGTGGGTGCGCGCCCCTCGCCCTGTCCGTGATGCTCCTCGCGAAAGTCGATCTCGTCCGCGCGTTCGCTGCCGACGACGTCGGCGTGATCCTCCGGGTCGGTCTCCAGCAGCGTCCAGGAGACGACATCCCCCGGCGCGAAGCTCTGTCCGCAGCACTGCATCTGCCAGTCATCGACCCAAATCGTCAACGTCATGCCGCCATTGTCCGCCGAGCGACCCGTACTCCTCCGGCGGCTGACATCAACCGTTGCCGTACTTCGCTGCTGTACAAACCGGAAACGCCAGAGGCCCCGGATCTCTCCGGGGCCTCTGGCCTGTGCGCACTCGGCAGGATTCGAACCTGCAACCTTCTGATCCGTAGTCAGATGCTCTATCCGTTAAGCTACGAGTGCTTGTCTTCTGTTTTCCTGTCCCCGCCTGCTTCCCTTGCGGCTCGCTCGCGGCGACAGGAAGAACATTACATGACTGCCGCCGACATGTGAAATCCGATTCCCATATGCAGCCTGAGCTGGGAAAACGGTGAGTAGTGGGGGTCTCCCGGAGGCCGGCGGGGCACGGTCGGGTGCGGCATGTCCGAGGGCGTACCCGGGCGCGTCAAGAGGGAGGTCAAGAGGGAGACCGAGAGCGGCCGCGGCAAAGGCGGGGGCGGGAGCGGGGCGGGGGTCCGGACAGAGGGCCGGGGGCTCGGACGAGGGGCCGGAGCTCGGGTGAGGCACCGGGGGCTCTGCCGGTGGCGGGAACGACGAAACCCCGGCCTGATGGGACCGGGGTCTCGCTGATCGAGCGCGGAGGCGGAGGGATTTGAACCCTCGATGGGGGGTAAACCCCAAACCGCATTAGCAGTGCGGCGCCATAGACCGGACTAGGCGACGCCTCCAGCACAACCGCCCGCGCGAGCGCGATCGGTGCGTGCAGATGATGACACAGTCGAGCGTCGTGTCACCAATCGGCTCCCACGGTACTAGGCGGGCGGGCCGGAGAGCAAAGACTTTGCCGCTGGTCGGGCGGGGGTGTGCAACGGGCGCCGAGGCGTCGCGTTAGGCAGGTCATGCCACAGGTCACCTCCGGCGTACTGCGCCGACTCGTCATTCTCACGTTCGCCGCTCTCGCCGTGTGCGCCGGCCCGCCCTCCGCCGCCGCCCGCGCCCACGTCTCCGCCGTCCCACCGGTCCCCGGCTCCGACCCCGCGTCCCCGTCGGGCCGGGACGGGGACGGCGTTCCGGGCGATCACCTCACCGTCACCGTGCGGAACGCGGGACGCGGCCTCGACGGCACCTACGAGCTGCGCTGCCACCCGGCGGGCGGCACGCACCCGGAAGCCGCCGAGGCGTGCCGGACGGTGGACCGGAACACGCGTTGGGGCCGGGAGACCTTCGCGCCGGTGCCCGAGGGCGCCGTGTGCACCATGCAGTACGGCGGACCGGCCACCGCCCGGGTCACCGGGACCTGGGCCGGGCGGCCCGTCGAGGCGGAGTTCGGGCGCGCCGACGGATGCGAGATCGCCCGCTGGGACCGGTTCGTGCCGCTGCTGCCCGCCCCGGACCTGCGGCGCCCCCCGCTCCGGCCGCTGGCCCCGGCCCGCCCGGAGGCTTCCTGAACCGGGGAGTCGCCCGGTGAGCGGGGGCGGATTCCCGGTGGCTCCCGGGGGTGCTGCGCAGGCAGGTCCTCCGCTTCCGGGGCGCGCCGGAGCCGACCCATTTCGGTCACTCGTTCTACGTCACTTCGTCGTGCGACCTCCGTCCCATCCGCCGTCGCGACCGCAACCCGTGCCCGTAGACTCACTCCCGTGACACACCGCGGGCCGATTGGCAAGATGGCCCGAGCGGTAGGCCAGGTGCAGTAACAGGGAGGAAGCGTCTCGTGAGCAGCAGGCCATCCCGAGGCGCTGCTCGCCTCGCTGCGATACTCGACGCTCTGCCGGACGCGTTGGTGCTGGTCAACGCCAACGGGACGGTCGTCAACGCCAACACCATCGCGCTGGAGGCCTTCGAGGCGCCGGGCACGGCGCTCGTCGGTCGGGGGCTGCTCGACCTGCTGCCCCAGTTCGACTCCAAACTGATTCCCGGGTCGATGCGGCGGCCGGATCACATCGACCCGCGCGCCCGCACGAAGCCGACCCGGATGATCGCCCGGCGCACCGACGGCAACGAGTTCCCCGTCGAGGTCACGAGCGCGAATCTGGAGAACGGGCAGCAGGCCTACGACAGCCACCCCTACAGCGGCGACGAGCTGCTCATGCTGGTCGTCCGCGACCTGTCGGGGACCATCGACACCGAGGCGGAACTGGCGCGCTCGCAGCGGCAGACCGAGATGATCCTGCGGGCCGCGTCCGAGGGCGTCGTCGGCACCGACACCGACGGGCGCATCGTCCTCGTCAACCCGGCCGCCGCGCAGATACTCGGCTTCCGTGCCAGCGAACTCGGCGGCCGGGAGCTGCACCCCCTCGTCCTGCACTCGCGGCCCGACGGCTCGTCCTTCCCGTATGCGGAGTCGCCGCTCGCGGACACCCTGCGCTCCGGGCGCAAGCACCGGGTGCGCGGGCAGGTGCTGTGGTCCAAGGGCGGGGACAAGGTGCCGGTAGATCTGACCACCGCGCCCGTGCGGGACGGGGACCAGTTGGTCGGCGCCGTGATGACCTTCACCGACCGGCGGCCCTACGACGCCCTCTCCGAGGAGAAGGCCGCGGTGGAGCAGCGGCACGCCGAGGAGCTGGAGCGGATCAGCGAGGAGCACGCCTCCGACCTCACCGCCCTGCGGCAGAAGCACGTCACCGAGCTGGAGGAGCTGCAGGAGCGGCACGCGGAGGAACTCGCGGCGGGTGAGGAGCGGTATGCCGCGCTCGGCGAGCGGGAGAAGGACCGCCACGAGGCGCTCGCCGCCCGGCACGAGCAGCTGCTGACCCTGCTGGGCGGTTCGCTGCGGGGACCGCTGGACGAGCTGCGCCGCGAGCTGGCCGCGCTCGCCGCGGACGACGCGGGGCAGTTGTGGCCGGAGGCCAACCAGGTCCTGCACCACCTGTCGGCCGGCTACTCGCGGATCACCACCCTCATCGACAACGTCCTCGGCTACCAGCGGCTCGACATCGGCGAGCAGCAGGTGGCCCGCACGAAGGTGATGCTGGACGCGGTCGTCGCCGCCGGTGTCGACGGGGCCGTCGAGCTCATCGGGCCCGGGCGGGTGCAGTTCGCGGTGCACGCGCCGCCCATCGAGGCCGAGGTCGACCCCGGACTGTTCGCCACCGCTCTCGCCCACCTGGTCGCGGACGTGGCGGGAGTCGACGCCACCGGCAACACGCCGGTCGCCGCGGGCGGGTACCTGGACAGCACGGTGGTGGTCGCGGCGGCGCAGCGCGGCGAAGTGGTGCGCATCGAGGTCCGCGGGCCATACGCGGGCGGCGACCCCGTGCACGAACCGATCGTGCGGGGCATCGTGCGCGCCCACGGCGGTGTGCTCCAGACGCACGAGGTGCCGGGTATGAGCGGCAGCGCGTACGTCCTGGAGGTGCCGATCGGCGGCGGGGCGGGGGCCGTTCCGGTCGACGCCGGGATCTCCGCCGGCGCCGGCGGCGTTCCCGTGCCGGCCGCCGCCCCGGTGCCCGCCGGCGACGGGGAGGCGGCCGTCGAGCACGTATCCGGCGGCGGACGGCGGAGGGCCCGGCGCTCCTCGGTCGACGCCTTCCTGGAGAGCGGCGTCCCCCAGGGCGAGTCCGGGCCGGTCGAGCCCGCCGACCCTGCCGACCCCGAGGCCGGCGAGGCCGGCGAGGCCGCCGTGCCGACCGGGCGGCGGCGCCGGCGGGCGGCCCCGCCGGTGGAGGAGCCGCCCGCGGAGACCGGGCAGGGCTCCGGCGGCACCGGGCGTCGCAGGCGCCGCGCGGCGGCCGAGGTACCCGCTGCGGCACCGGGAGCGGAGAACGACGCCGCCCCGGACCCGGCTACTGCGGGACACGGTTCCGGCCGGTCAGCGGCGCAGGATCCCGGGGTCGCCGCAGGTGCCGTGGTCACGGCCGCCGAGTACGCCGCGGGAACCGCGGCTTCGGGCACCGGCCTGGGCGCAGCGGTCCCGCCGCAGGGGGTTCCGGCACCCTCCGGTCGCCGCGCCCGGAGGGACATTTCCGGCGGGGACCGGCACGCCCTACCCCCGGCTCTGCCGGCCGCGACCGAGGCGGCCCCCGCTCCGGCGGAGTCCCCGCAGCCCGGCGGACGCCGCCGGCGTGCTCTGGCCGCCGCCTCCGAGCGCGCCGCCGCGCAGGAGGCGGAGCCGCGTACCGTCTTCGCGCTTCCGCCCGCCGAGGCGGACCGCGCGGCGCGCGGCGGTACGGGTCCCGCCGCCCCGGCCGGGGTGCCCGGACCCGGTGTTCCCGGCGGTGCCCGCACGGACCACGGCCGGCTCGACGCCGTACCGCAGGGCCACACCGACGACCACACTCCGCCGCAGCCGCACCCCACGGAAGCACCCACCGGGCGCCGTCGCCGCGCCGTCGCCCCACTGCCGCCCGCGCAGGCGGGCGAGGCGGCCGGAGCAGCCGCGGGTGCCGGGGCGGCTCACCCGCAGGGCGCCGCGGTACCGGGCATGCCCGGCACGGTCGGCCCAGGGCAGCGGGACGCCGCGGCGGCTCAGGCGGGGGATTCTCCCGCGCCGGTGTCGGCGGCCCCGGTGGTTCCCGCACAGGGCACCGGCGGGACGCAGGGCACAGGCGGGACGCAGGGCAACGGCGGGCGGGACCTGCCCGCGGAGTCCGGTACGGCTCCGGCCCAGGGCCACCCCGGTCACGGCAGGCACGTCGCAGCCGGGCAGCCGATTCCGGCCCGGGGCTCCACGGAACAGCCGGGCGCTGCGGCAGCCGGTCCCGGCGACCACGGCCGGACGGGGCCGTCCGGCGAACCGGGGCGGTCCGGGCAGGCCTTGCCCGCGCAGGCCCACGCCGGGCAGCCCGTCCCTCCGGTGCACGCCGCACCCGCACCTCTCCCTCTCCCCGAGCCCGCGGCCGAACCCGCAGCCACAGCCGCAGCCGCAGCCGCAGCCGGGGAACAGCCGGTCCCGGCCCAGGGTGTTCCCGGCCGGCACGCCCAGCAGGCCCGCCACGCACCGCCGCATCAGGCTGCACCTCCGGCCCAGGTCCCCCCGGCCCAGGTCCCCCCGGCCCAGGTCCCCCCGGCCCAGCTGGCCCCGGCTCAAGTGACCCGGGCCCAGGCTTCCTCGCCGGGCGTGGACGCGTACGGAGCCGCCGTGCAGAACGGGGCTGCGGCGGGATCGCCGGACCGGGTTCCCGGTCGGTCGGCGCCGAGCACGCAGAGTGCGACGCCGGCGCCCGGCACGCCCGTACCGGCGCAGGCACCCACCGCGCCGGCACCCGCGGCTCAGCCGCTGCCCGCTCAACCGCAACCCGCTCAACCGCTGCCCGCGGAGGCTCCCTCCGCACAGGGCACCCCACCGCAGGGCACCCCGGGAGCGCAGTCGTGGCCCGGCGTTGCCGCCGGCGCCGGTACGGGAACGCCTCTCCCGGGGCAGGCACCGGTGACGCCCGGCACCGACGGAGCGGCCCTGCCACCCGGCTCGGCCGCCCCGCAGACTCCCGGCGCCCAGCAGACTGCCGGCGCCGCCGACGCCCCGGGCAAACCGAACGAACCGGGCGCGCGCGGCGCCGAGGACGGACCGGACGCCACTCCGGCACCGGGCACCCCGCTCCCACCGGAGGCAGGGGCCCCGGCCGCCCAGCCGCTGCCCGCCGAGGCGGCCGTTCCGGTCGACCCGGACTCCACCCAGGGGCGCGCGATCAGCGTGCGGACCCTGGGGCAGGGAGTGCCGTTCACCCGCCAGGCGGCACAGGTGCAGCAGCCCGGGGCGACTCCGCCGCCGCACGGGCCGGGCGGTAGCGGCCGGCGCCGCAAACTGGGCACGCCGCCGGACCCGGCCGCGCGCTCGGAGAAGTCCGCCCGGCCTCAGCCGGCGGCCGAGCAGGGAGCCGCGACCCAGTCGGCCCGACCGCAGCCGGCGGCTCCGGGACCGGCGCGCCCCGCGCCGGGCACCGAGGGCGGGGGCCGGTCGTACGCCATAGGCGCACCGGACAGGAACGCCGCCGAGGGGCCCGAACCGCTGGACGGTCCGGGCGGCGCCGTGGAGGTGGCGGACCCGCCGCGGCCGCAGCCCCTGGACGACGAGCTGCCCCCGGAGCCGCTCGACAACCCGCGTCGGCTGCTGGTGTGGCCCGCACCGGACGTGTCGACCCAGCAGGCGCTCAGCAACCGCGGGTACCGGCCCGTCATCGTGCACTCCCGCGACGAGGTCGACGCGCAGATCGCGGCGTTCCCGGCCGCGCTGTTCGTCGATCCGCTGACCGGGCCGATCACCCGGACCGCGCTCCAGTCGCTGCGTCAGGCGGCGGTGGCCGCGGAGGTGCCGGTGATGGTCACGGCCGGTCTGGGGCAGGCCACCCGCGACGCGGCCTACGGCGCCGATCCGGCCGTGCTGCTGAAGGCGCTCGCGCCGCGGGACAGCGAGCAGCACCCGCCGCGGGTGCTGCTCATCGAGGAGCACGCGGAGATCGCGCTGGCCCTGACCGCGACGCTGGAGCGGCGCGGGATGCAGGTGGCACGGGCGGCGAGCGACGCCGACGCGGTGACGCTGGCCGGGCAGTTCCGTCCGAACCTCGTCGTCATGGACCTGATGCAGGTGCACCGGCGCCGGGCCGGGATCGTGGACTGGCTGCGGGCGAACGGGCAGCTCAACCGGACCCCGCTGGTCATCTACACGGCCGCCGTCGACCAGGCGGACCTGCCCCGGCTGGCCTCGGGCGAGACGGTGCTGTTCCTGGCCGAGCGGTCCACGAGCGACGAGGTCCAGGACCGGATCGTGGACCTGCTGGCGCGCATCGGCACCAACTGAACCGGCTGCCCGCTCGCCGCAGCCACCGGGCCGCCTCCGGTGCACCGGAGGTCCGCCACGCGGCAGCCGAGCGGAACAGCGGCAGCCGGGCGGAACAGCGGCGGACGAGCGGCAACCGGGCGGAGCGGCGGCCGGGTGAACGGTGGGCTGCGGTCAGGGTGCGACGACCTTGCGTGCCGCCTCCTTCACCGAGGCGCGCAAGCGGTTGTGGTCGGTGGCGTCGGCACCCACCAGGATGCGGCTCATCTGCGGGACGACGGTGGCCCAGTTGGCCATCGCGATCAGGAGGAACAGCAGGTCGCCGGGCGGGATGGTGTCGGTGACCGCACCGCGTTCCTGGGCGTCCCGGAAGGCGGCGACCTTGCGGGCGTAGTGCTCCTGGCGGGCGGTCTCGTCGGGGAGTTCGGCGCTGCCGTACTCGATGCCCTCCCAGTACAGCAGTCGCAGCAGCTCGGGATGGTCGGCGTGGTAGTCCATGAGCCGGTCCATCCAGCCGTCGACGTCGTCCGGGTCGACCGGGACCGCGGCGGCGAGATCGACCATGCACCGGCCGAGGACCTGGGAGAAGAGTTCGGCCTTGTTGCCGAAGTAGGCGTAGATCAGCTGCTTGTTGGCCCTGGCCTCGGCCGCGATGCGGTCGATGCGGGCGCCCGCGATGCCGTGGCGGGCGAACTCGGCGACCGCCGCCTCGAAGATCCGCGCCCTGGTGGCCTCGGGGTCTCTCACTGCCATGGGCGAAGCGTACCCCCAGTCAACCAACTATTTGGTTGACAGCCGTCGCGCGGGAGGAACAGACTGACTCCATCTTCCAACCAACCAGTTAGTTGTTGAAGTCGGCTCTAAGGAGTCCCAGCGCCCATGCCGTCGACATCCACCACCCCCGAAACCAGCACCACCCCCAACCTCAGCCCCAACCTCAGCCCCAGCCCGAGCCCCAGCCCCAGCCCCAGCCCGACGGCAGCAGCAGCGACGACAGCGCCCTTCACCCCGTCCGGCCACCCGGGAGAACCGGGGCCGCGATCGGGACCGGGGCCGCGATCGGGACCGGGGCCGCGATCAGGACCGGGGCCGGAGCCGGGGCCGGATCCAGAGCCGGGCGGGCGCCGATCCGCCTTCTTCCTGCCCCTGATCGCCGTCTGCACCGCCGTCACCGCGTCCAACATCTACCTCGCGGCCCCGCTGCTCCCGTTGATCGCGCGTGAGCAGCACACCACCGCCTCGGCAGTCGCCTGGATCGCCTCCATCGCCCAGCTGGGCTACGCCGTCGGTCTGCTCCTCTTCGCCCCGCTCGGCGACGGCGTCAACCGGCGCCGGCTGGTCGGCGCGCTGACCGCGGTCACCGCGACCGGGCTCGCCGCCGCGGCCGCCGCACCGGGCACCACCGGACTGGCCGTCGCCGTGTTCGTCGCCGCCGCCGCGACCGTCATCCCGCAGCTCCTGGTGCCGCTGGTCGCCGAACGGGCCCCCGCCGACCGGCGCGCCCGGCACGTCGCCGCCGTCATAGCCGGCCTGTTCACCGGCATCGTCGCCGCCCGGGTGCTGGGCGGGCTGGCCGGTCAGGCCTTCGGCTGGCGGTGGGTGTTCGCGGGCTCGTCCGTACTGACCCTGGCCCTCGGACTGGCCACGACCCTGGTCCTTCCGTCGGCGAGGCGCCCCCGCACCGGCTCGTTCCCGGCCGGTATCGCGGCGCTGCCGGCACTGATGCGCCGTTCGCCGGAACTGTGGCGGGCCTGCCTGCGCCAGGCCGGGATGTTCGGCGCGTGGAGCGCCCTGTGGACCTCGCTCGCGCTGCTGCTGACCGGCCCGCCCTACGGCCTGTCCACCGCGACCGCCGGCCTCTTCGGCCTGTTCGGGCTCAGCGCCAGCGCGGTGGCGCCGCTGGCCGGGGGACTGGTCGACCGCTTCGGAGCCGAACGGGTCGTGCGGTCCGCGTATCTGCTGGCCGCCGGGTCGGTGCCGCTGTTCTGGCTCGGCGGGCAGGTGATCGCGGCCCTGTTCGTCGCCGCGGTCGCGGTGCACGCCGCCCTGGTCGCCTCGCACGTCGCCAACCAGACCCTGGCCCTGACCACCACCACGACCCCGGCCGCCGCCAACACCGCCTACGTGGTCAGCGGCTTCGCGGGCGGCGCCCTCGCCTCCGCCCTGGCCGGCCCGGCCTTCGGCCACCTCGGCTGGGGCGGGGTGTGCGCGGTGGCCGGGCTGTGGCTGCTGATCGGCTGGTGCGTCACCGCCGTACAACGGTGACGCACCCGGCGGCGATCACAACGTGGTGATGTCCAGGCCGCCGTCGGCGTACTTCCTGCGCAGCACCTTCTTGTCGAACTTGCCGACGGAGGTCTTCGGCACCGCCTCGACGACCGTCCAGCGCTCCGGCAGCTGCCACCTGGCGATGTGCCCCTCCTCGGCGAGGAAGGTGCGCAGCGAGGTGAAGTCGGCGGTGGCGCCCTCCTTCAGCACGACGGTCGCCAGCGGGCGCTCGCCCCACTTGTCGTCGGGCACCGCGACCACGGCGGCCTCGGCGACGTCCGGATGCGACATCAGGGCGTTCTCCAGGTCGACCGAGGAGATCCACTCGCCGCCGGACTTGATGACGTCCTTGGCGCGGTCGGTGAGGGTGAGGAAGCCGTCGGACGAGATAGTGCCGACGTCGCCGGTCTTCAGCCAGCCGTCCTCGCTGAACTTGTCGGCGGGGCGCAGCGGATCGGCGTCGGGGCCGTTGTAGTAGGCACCGGCGATCCACGGGCCGCGGACCTCGAGCTCACCGGCCGACTCGCCGTCCCAGGGGAGCCGTTCACCGCCGGGTCCGGTCAGCCGGGCCTCGACCGAGGCGGGGAAGCGGCCCTGCGTGAGGCGGTAGCCGAACTCCTCGTCGGTACCGATCGCGTGGGCCGGCGGGCGGGCCACCGTGCCGAGCGGGGACGTCTCCGTCATGCCCCAGGCGTGGCAGACCCGCATGCCGAGCCGGTCGAAGGCCTCCATCAGGGAGGGCGGGCAGGCCGAACCGCCGATGGTGACCTGGCCGAGGGAGGAGACGTCACGGGGCCGGGCGGTCAGCTCGGCGAGCAGGCCCTGCCAGATGGTCGGTACGGCCGCCGCGTGCGTGGGCTTCACCCGCTCGATCATCTCGGCGAGCGGCACGGGCTGAAGGAAACGATCCGGCATGAGCAGGTTCACCCCGGTCATGAAGGTCGCGTGCGGCAGCCCCCAGGCGTTCACGTGGAACTGCGGAACCACGACCAGGGAGGTGTCCTGGTCGGTCAGGCCCATCGACTGGGCCATGTTGACCTGCATGGAGTGCAGGTAGACGGAGCGGTGGCTGTACACCACGCCCTTCGGGTCGCCGGTGGTTCCGGAGGTGTAGCACATGGCCGCGGCCTGGCGTTCGTCCAGCTCGGGCCAGTCGTAGGCGACGGGCTTCCCGGCGAGCAGGTCCTCGTACTCGTGCACCCGTACCGGCGCCTCGGCCAGCGGCGCGCGATCACCGGGACCCGCCACCACGACGTGCTCGACCGTCTTCAGGTGCGGCAGCAGCGGCGCGAGCAGCGGTACCAGCGAGCCGTTGACGATGATCACCCGGTCGGCGGCGTGGTTGACGATCCAGGCCAGCTGCTCCGGGGGCAGGCGCAGGTTGAGGGTGTGCAGCACGGCGCCCATGGAGGGGATCGCGAAGTAGGCCTCGACGTGCTCGGCGTTGTTCCACATCAGGGTGGCGACCCGGTCGTCGTCGGCGACCCCGAGGTCCTCGCGCAGGGCGTGAGCGAGCTGCGCCGCACGGGTTCCGATCTCCGCGTAGGAGCGGCGCTGCGGCTCGCCCTCGCCGGTCCAGGTGATCACCTGTGATGTGCCGTGGACCTGCGATCCGTGAGTCAGGATCCTGGAGATCAGCAGCGGTACGTCCTGCATGGTGCTCTGCACGGCGTCCTCCCGGGCGACGTTGCCTACGCGGTGGTAACACTTGCGGTTCCGCTGATTCTGCGCACATACCACGCGGTATGTCACTAGGGGAGGACGATCGATCACCGCACGCCGCAGCACCGCTGCGGCCCGTTACCGGACAAGTCCCAGCTCAGGGTCGTCGCGCAGCTTTCCCAGAGCCCGCGACACGGCCGACTTCACCGTACCTACCGACACGCCGAGCACCTCGGCCGTCTGCGTCTCACTGAGGTCCTCGTAGTAGCGCAGGACGACCATCGCCCGCTGCCGGGTCGGCAGTTTCATGATCGCCCGCCACATGGCGTCGCGCAGCGCCTGCCGCTCGGCCGGGTCACCCGCGGCGGCCGCCGGCTCCGGCTCGGGCAGCTCGTCGGTCGCGAACTCGTCCACCTTGCGCTTGCGCCACTGCGAGGTGCGCGTGTTCAGCAGCGCCCTGCGCACGTATCCGTCCAGCGCCCGGTGGTCCTCGATCCGGTCCCAGGCGACGTACGTCCTGGCGAGCGCGGTCTGCAGCAGGTCCTCCGCGTCGCTCGGGTTGGCCGTCAGCGACCGGGCGGTACGCAGCAGGACCGGCCGGCGGGCCATGACGTAGGAGGTGAACGACGGGTGGGAGGGAGTCCGCGGCGCCGGTGCAGCGGCCGTGGCAGCGCTGGTGCAGACGGGTGTGGTCATGGCTCCACGCTAGGAGCCGGGAACCCCGCGCGGATCGGCCGCAGGTCCTGAAGCGGACTCCGCCTCAGGGTGTAGAAGCGGAGCCTGCCGCACCTCCTGTGGGTGGACGAACGGCCGACGGGTACTGCGGGTTCCCCCCTGGGGGACGGCACGCGGCAGGGGAACCCGGCGGTACGGGGGTACCGGAGTGGCGGTACGGGCGTGGCGGTACGGGAGTGGCAGTACGGGCGTGGCGGTACAGGAGTGGCGGTACTGGAGTGGCGGTACTGGAGTGGCGGTACGGCGGGGCCGACGGTACAGGGGCGGGCGCGAGAAACCCGGCGGTGCCACCCGGGCCCTCCAGGGCCGGGAGGGGCGGCCCCGCGCGCGGAAGCGTCCAAGTCCGTCGCCGGATGGAGCATCACCTTCTCCAGGGGCGGCCCGTGTACGCGGAAGCGTCCGCGCGACGGCACCGAAGTACCGCCGTGCGGACGCTGCGCACCCCGGGAGCACACCCGGATCGGGGGTGGTCGCGTCGGCGCCGGCGCGACCACCCCCTCAGCTCACCACCACAGCGGGGAGAAGCTGACCGCGACGTTGTCGTTCCCCTGGTTGACGGCCGTGAACGCGGAGCCGTCGACCTGCGCGGTGTTGCTCTGGTTCGAGGCACCGGAGCCGATCGCCTGCTGCTGCGTGGTGGACGAGTTGCCGCTGTTGGCGCCTCCGACGCCACTGCCGATGATGCCCTGGGACGCATTGGTGACGGCCGCGCTCGATCCGCCGTCCGCGAAGGCGCCGTTGTCCGCCGTCGCGACGCCGGCGAAGAGGGCCGCGGCGAGCGGGACGGCGGAGACGGCGGCGAGAACGCGGGCGGTACGGATGCTTGCCATGTGTGTTCCTCCTGAACCGGGTACGCGCCGGCCCGGCGGGCCGGCGCGTACATCAACTACAGCTATTACCAAGGCGGTTGGCCGACCGCCTTACTGCTGTGCACGACGTCGCGAGACCAGGGTTGCCCAGCGGACAACCGTCTTACCACCCGGTAAGCCGTTATTCGCCCTCAAGCGTGATGACAAGTCGATAAACCCCTTTGCACCCCCCGTGCGCCTATTTCGTGACAGTCCGGACAATCAGCCCCAAGCACCGCAAGAGGTGGAACGTTTCGCCGGAGTTCCGGCAAACCTCCCCCACCGACACCTCACCCGACCCCGCACTTCCCTATTTCGAACCCTTGTACGAAAATGGAGTCATGGCCACCCTCCCCCGGCAGGCCAGTACGCTGGCCCTCGCCCACGCGCTGTCGGCCGCCGAACGCGGTCTGGCCGTCCTCCCCCTCTCCCGCACCAAACTCCCGGCCCTGCGCTCCCCCCATCGCACGACCCCGGACCGGGCCGGCCCGCCCTGCCACGGCGAGTGCGGCCGTTTCGGCCACGGCGTGTACGACGCCTCCACCGACCCGGCACGGATCCGCGCCCTCTTCGCCGCCGCCCCCCGGGCGACCGGCTACGGCATCGCCTGCGGTCTGCCGCCCCACCATCTGATCGGCGTCGACCTCGACACCAAGTCCGGCACGGACTCCTCGGCAGCACTGCGTGAACTGGCCCTGCGCCACCTGTTCACCCTCCCGCCCACGGTCGTCGTGCTGACCCCGTCCGGCGGCCGCCACCTCTGGCTGACCGGACCCCCGGACCTCGTCGTGCCCAACTCCGCCGGCCGGCTGGCCCCCGGCATCGACATCCGCGGCGCCGGCGGCTACCTCGTAGGCCCCGGCTCCCGGACCGACCACGGCGTCTACACCGTCGCTCCCGGCACCGCACACCTCGCACCCGCCGCGTGCCCGACCGCCCTGCTACGCCTGCTGCTCCCCCCGCCCCGCCCGCACCACCCGGCACCGGCCGACGGGTCGCACGGCCGGGGGCTGGTCCAGTTCGTAGTCGGCGCACACGAGGGCCAGCGCAACACCCGCCTGTTCTGGGCGGCCTGCCGCGCCTACGAGAACGGCCTCGGCCCCGTACTGCTCGCCCCGCTCGTCGACGCGGCGCTCGCCACGGGACTCACCGAACGCGAGGCGCGGGCGACGATCGCATCGGCGGCACGACTCACCCGACACAGGCCGTGAGAGCCCACCGCCCGGCGACGAGGAGAACGGACAGGGGGAGGCCGGCAGCCGGCCTCCCCCTGTCCTGAGGACCGCGCCCCCGGCCGGCGCAGGCCTCTTGCCGGTGGACGCGGTCAGCGCGGACTCCTGCCGCCGCGCGGTCAGCGCAGGCGCATGGCCTCTCGCATCGTGGTGAACAGGTCGGTCTGGTTGGTCACACCGAGGACGCGGTAGGCGAGCGGCCCCTGCGCGGCGATGCGCACCTGGGTGCCGGTGTGCTCCTGGGACCGACCCGGGGTGTTGGTCGAGTAGTTGACCTTCATCTGCTGGCCCTCATCGGTGACGAGGGTGGAGGACATGCCGGGCGGGTTCGCGTACAGCGGGACGATCTGGCTCGTGTGGCCGTGGTCGGCGCTGGTCACGACGAGGGTGTCCGGGTGCTTGGCTGCGTAGGCGCGGGCCACCTTGACCGCCGCGTCGAAGGCGACGGTCTCACCGATCTGGGCACAGGGGTTGGCGGCGTGGTCCTGCTTGTCGATGGAGGCACCCTCGACCTGCAGGAAGAAGCCCTTCCGGGAGTGCTTCCGGTGCTGCTTGGCCTCCAGCAACTGGATCGCCTTGGCCGTGGAGTCGGCCAGGCTCGGCATGTCGGCGGGGCGCTCCGGGTTCGAGGTCACGCAGCGCTGCGGGTCGGTGCCGCCGACCGCGGCCGTCTCGCCCGTCCACTCGGTCGGCATGTTGCCGGAGGAGAACAGGCCGAGGACCGGCTTGCCCGGCTTGGCCGCGTTCATCGAGGCGGAGTCGGTGACGACCTGGTATCCGAGGCGCTGCGCCTGCTCGGTGACGGTCAGTCCCTTGTACCTGCCGTCGGTGACCGTCTGGTCGAACCGCCGCCGGCCGCCGCCGAAGAGGACGTCGACCTTGTGGTTGACGGACTGCTCGGCGATCGAGCCGGGGCCGCCGGCCGCGAGGGTGTCCCCGGGGCACGCGGCCATGTCCGCCGGCCCCTGGCAGGAGCGGGCGGTGACATGCGCGGCCAGCACCGCGGGGGTGGCGTCGGTCAGCTCGGCGGTCGTCACGCTGCCGGTGGCGAACCCGTTGTGCTGCGCGAGCTCCAGGATGGTGGGAACGGCCCTGTCGGTGCCCGGCGTCTTGGAGATACGGCCGTTGACCGTCTTCACACCGGTCGCCCAACCGGTGCCGCTGGCGGCGGAGTCGGTGACGTAGTCCGGAGTACCGTCCTCGTGCACCGCGTACGTGGTGTAGGCGCCGGTGAGCGGGAAACGGTCCATGTTCAGGCGGCCGGCGGCACCAACCGTGTAGTTGCGGGCGAGAGTGATCTCCGAGTCGCCCATTCCGTCACCGATCAGCAGGATGACGTTCTTCGCCCTGCCGCCCTGGATGGCGTGCTGGGCGTGGTGCCGGGTGTCGGAGGCACCGGCGGTGGTCGTGACGGCCGCGGCGACCACGGTCGCGGCGACCACTGCGGTGGCGAGGGTGAGATGACGGCGGGTCGGGCTGGGCATGGATACGACTCCTCGAAGCGTCCGGCGTCCGGCATCCGGCATCCCACGTGCACCTGCGGGAGCCGACGCGGGCCAGACCACCAGCCGAGAGCGGCGCGGCGGTGAACGACCGGCCGAGTCGGCGCATCGAGGACATGACACGCTCGGCTTCCGGCAGTGCACCCGCGCCCCGACCCGGCACAGCGCCGGCGTACAGCCGCGAGAGCAGCGGTTCGACCGGCCGTCCCACGCGTTCGGCGGCCCGCGACGTCGGTCACGGCACCGCACGGAGAGGCCACTCGCGCGACGACGCAACCCGCGGGGAGAGTCGACTCGCGTCCTGAGGCGGCTCGCACGGAAAGCCGCGAGCACGGAAAGCCGCTCGCCCGGAGAAGCGGGACCCGCTCACACCACGGCGGGCCACTCACACCACGGCGGGCCGCTCACACCACGGCGGGCCGCTCACACCACGGCGGACCACGCACACCACGGCGGACCACGCACACCGCGGCGGACCGCTCACACCGCAGCGGGCAGGTTGCGCAGGAGTTCCTCCTCCGACCGATCCTCCAGGTGCGTGAGGAAGACCCACATGTGACCGGACGGGTCTCTGAGGATGACGGTACGGTCACCGTGGAACATGTCCTTCGGGGGCTGGATGATCTCGGCGCCCTCGGCCTCGGCCCGCACCGCCAACGCGTCGACGTCGGGCACGAAGACATGCAGGGTGACGGTCGTGCCGCCCAGAGAAGCCGGGGCTGTGAAAGCGGCGGCCTCCGCCTCCTCCACACTCACGTCGCCGAGCATCAGGGCCGACCGGCCGATGCTGATCTCCGCGTGCAGGATCCCCCCACCCGGGGCGTCGATCCGGAACTCCTCCCGGGCGCCGAACGCCCTCCGGTAGAAATCGATCGCCTCGGAGGCGTCGCCGACCATGATGTGCGGGATCACGGCGTAGCGGTAGCGGTCGGGGATCACGTTGCCGACGTCGCGCTCGGGCATGGTGGGACCTCCTCTAAGGATGCTGCCGCTCGGTCTCGGCAGCGATGGAAGGACCGTAAGAGCTCAAGTTTGGTTGAGGTCAAGAGCCGACCATGCAGCCGCCGGCGCGCAGGCCGTCCAGCGCCTCGAGAGGCAGCGGTGACCGCAGCCGTACAGCCGTACGGGCCGGCCCTCAGGCGGGGAGCGCGAACGCGTGCTCGTCCGGACCTCTCCGCCATGACGCCCGCGGCACCGCACGCGACACGGCCGACCGCCACCAGTCCGCACCGGACGCCCCGAGACCGGACGCCCGGAAGAAGACGGCCCCGGCAGATCCGTGCGGCGCGCAGGACATCTCACTCGCCAGGAAACGCGCCCGGAAACGCGCCCGGCGGAACGGAGCCGGGGCTTGAACGACGGCGTCCTCGATCAGAACGGGGGCGAGGATTCCGACATCAGAGTGGCAAGCCATCTCGTGTACTCGACCCTGCGGGGGCAGTCCCCGGTGGAACGGGGCTCGGCTCGGCAGCCGTCCGGTCGCCCGCCGGTGTCGCACACGCCGGGAGTGCCGGCGCGGACCGGGTCCAGTGCGGTCGACAACTGGGCCAGTCGGCAATCGGGCATCGCGTCACGGTTCTCCGGATTACGGAAGGAATACCGCCCGTCGTTGACCCGGACCCCGGGCGCCCCGGCGCTCCACCGGGCCGGGCCCGCCATGCCCTGACGGCGAAGCATGAAGTCGGCGAGCCGACCGGGTTGCGCGGCGCCCAGGCGGTCGCGCAGGCACGCGGCGAGCCGCTTCCCGGCCCCCGGTGGCAGGTCGGCATCACCGAGTGCGGGCAGCAGCAGGAGCAGTCGGGTGTCGGGGTCGGTGGTCGTTCCGCCGGGCAGCGCGTTGTCGGCCGCATCGGTCAGCTCGGGCCAGGACAGCCCCGGTCCTCGCCAGTGCCCGGCGTCGCGGGCCAGGAACTCGGCCTCCTCCCATGCGGGGTGGTGGGCCACGTACTCCACGCTCGCGTCCTCGCCGGCGTTCTCGTACACGACGTGCAGACGCAGGCCGCCGGACAGTGGCACCGTGAACACGGGCCGGTCGCCCGCATCCCACAGGCGTCGGACGAAGTCCCGGTAGGCGGCGTGATCGTACTGCCCGAGCCAGGATCGGGGCGCGCCGCGCCGGCAGGCACTCAGATGGTCCCACCAGAACGGGTCCTCCTCGAGCAGCTGCGGGCGGTGAGCGTAAGGCCCGGTCTCACGGACGAGGAGTCGGACCGGATGCAGAACAGGAGTCAGTGGCAACCCGCCCTGATCGTCGACGGCACGGACAGCCCGACAGGGTCCGGAAGCCGGAATCAGCTGCTCCAATCGCTCACCTTTCATTGATCCCGCGGGACTGCGGCGGAGTTGGGGGACACCAGATCCGGCTTGCCGGGAATCGCGATCACGACCTGGGCCGAGCGCACCTACCACCGCCGCCGACGCCGCCGGAGACGCCCGGCCCGTTGGACCCCTGCCGAGCACCAGACCGCCCTGACCCCACCAGCAACTCCGGCTGCATGAGCCGTTTGTCACCCGATCGCACAGCAGTCCCGGGTCATGCAGCGTCGTCCCAAGGCTTGTTCTCCGCCCAGTGCCGAACCCAGCCGGCAAAGCCGCACCCTCCGGTGGTGAAACCGAACTGAGCGCCGAAGGGGACGGCTCCGACGTCGGTGATCAGCCAGACGTGCCCTCTGTGCGGACCGGCGACGACGAGATGCCAGTTCATCGCACACCCGTCGGTCCCGAGCACGACCGAGCCATGGTTGTAGACCTGCCCGAGGAGCTCGTCTGCGTCATCAGCCGGATCCTCGTCCTCCTCCCACAGCCATGACTTCGTCAGCGGGAACGGCGCACTCAGATCACGTTGCTGCTCGTGATCACCCCAGTCGCTCGGCAGCTCGGCCACGGGCAGCAGCCCGTAGTCCGGCGGTCCGGACGACGAACCGTCCGTTACCTCAGCGACGAAGGTCCGATACGGCTCGGGTAGCACGATCCCGTGCGCCGCCTCGAAGGACCGGACTGCCTGCCAGCCAAGAGCCGACTCACCGTCGTCATCGACCCCGAACGCCGCACGCAGCGCGACCAGCTCATCAGGATCCGCCTGATCAACATTCATGCGGCATGCATAACACCCCGCTCCGACAGGGATCGACACCCCGACACAGCGCCCCCGCACCTGCCGACACCGGCAGTGGCTCCGGCCGGTGCACGGCCTGACGACGCCCGGGGCGGGCACCCACTCGCCAAAGAGTCGCGCCCGGCTCTGTTCACGAGAACCCGGCGCGCTCCACCTGGACGCCATGGACCACACCCGCTCCACATGCGTGTGGGCCGACGGCAGACGGGATGGGAGCTGGGGAAGGTGGTACGTGAGGGAAGGGGGTTGGTGCGGCTTGACGCAGGTCATGGAACAGCGCGCACGAGGCTCCCGAGAGCACTGAGGGAGCCGACCCACCCCTGGCACAAGGCGCGTTCACCTGTCACGATCAAGCCATGGTCAACCCTTCGAAAACGACGAAGCGGACAGAGATCTTCGGCTCCCTGATCGGCCTGGCCTTCGGCACAATGCTGCTGGTGGCAGTAAACGGGACCAGTAGTTCTGTGGTCCGGACCACGGTAGGAATATTCTGGCTCTTGAGCTTCCCCTGGCGTGTTTTGCGTTACTTCGCCCGCCGGAGAAAGTCCGCTCCACCGTGACCGCGCATCGGCGCCCCGTGCCCCCAACGTGCCCGATGGGGCGGCAACTGACGGGGAACAGCAGGAAACACGGGGAATCGCCACAGGAACACGCAGGTCACCGTCTCGCCAGGTCACCGTCTCGCCAGGTCAGCGCCCCTCCGCATACGTGATCCTCCAAACTGGCGCTCCAGGTCCGAGAAAGTGGCCGCGCTTGTCAAGGCTGCGTGCGGCGGCTGACACCAGCGGTTGCCACCAACAAGCACGAACAGCAGCGGTCTGCGCCGGACATCAGCGGACGATCGGCCGAGGCGCAAGCCGGGTTGGACGATGTCGACGATCCCCGGTGACCGACCTGATAAGGATCAGGCCAGACCGCAAAGCGTCAGGGTAAGACCTGTCGCACCCGAGTCGCGCTGGCCGTAGCGTCCGACCGCCCCGACAACAGGTGCCCGGGGGCGCCCGAGGCGAAAGCCGAACCGGTGGGAGTGAGAGGCGGCTCGCGGGGTGGCCGTACGCGTGGCGCGCGACCGGCGCCCTGGGTAGCCCCATCGGACCCCGGCTGTACAGCAGTGAAGTTCCCCGTGCCCCAGTCGCGCCCGATCGAGCGGGAAACCACGGGGAACACCAGGCAGCCACGGTAGCCGGGCACAAGAACGGCCCCTGACCAAACATCCAGGTCAGGGGCCGTTCTCACTGCTCAGCGAGCGGAGGCGGTGGGATTTGAACCCACGGTGACATCGCTGCCACGACGGTTTTCAAGACCGTTCCCTTCGGCCGCTCGGGCACACCTCCCCGCGCCGCCGATCACGGCGGCGCGGGGACCAGGGTAACGGGTCTGAGCGGGGCGTACGGGAGTCCGGCGGCTGCCGGTGCGGTACGCCCGCCCCGGTGGGCGGGCGTGGCGACGCCGGAGCGGCCGGTCAGCTGTCCCCGGTGCGCGATCCGAGGGTGACGTCCACGGTGTGGGTCTGGCCGTCGCGCTTGTAGGTCAGGGTGACCTTGTCGCCGGGCTTGTGGGTCCAGATCTCGCCGATCAGGGTGGGGCCGGAGTCGATCACCCGGTCGTCGAGCTTGGTGATCACGTCGCCGGGCTTGAGGCCGGCCTTGTCCGCGGGCCCGCCGGGTTCCACGGGGGCCGCGCCGCCCGCGCCCTGTTCGGTGATCTTCGCGCCCGCCGTGGTGTTCTGCAGGGAGACGGAGGCACCGATCCTGGCGTACACCGGCTTGCCGGTCTTGATCAGTTGCTGGGCGACGTACTTGGCCTGGTTGATCGGGATGGCGAAGCCCAGGCCGATCGAGCCGGCCTGGCCGGTGCCGAAGCCGCCGCTGCCGGTGGACTGGATGGCGGAGTTGATGCCGATCACGTTGCCCTGGGCGTCGAGGAGCGGGCCACCGGAGTTGCCCGGGTTGATCGACGCGTCGGTCTGCAGGGCGCTCATGTACGAGGCCTGGCTGCCGCGGCCGTCGCTGGAGGCGACCGGCCGGTTCTTGGCGCTGATGATGCCCGTGGTCACCGTGTTGGAAAGGCCGAAGGGCGCGCCGATCGCGATGGTCGAGTCGCCCACGGCCACGTTGTCGGAGTCGCCGAGGGGCAGCGGCTTGAGGTCCGAGGGGGCGTTCTTGAGCTTGATGACCGCGACGTCGTAGCCCTGGGCGTGCCCCACGACCTCCGCGTCGTACTTCTTGCCGTCGGGGAACGTGGCCGTCAGGGTGCCGCCGTCGACCGCGTCGGCGACGACGTGGTTGTTGGTGACGATGTGGCCCTGGGTGTCGAAGACGAAGCCGGTGCCGGTGCCGCCCTCGCCGCTCGTGGACTCGGCCTCGATGGTGACGGTGCTCGGCAGGGCCTTGGCCGCGACCGCCGCGACCGTGCCGGGGTCCCGCTTGACGTTGCCGCCGCTGGTGGCGGCGGAGACGGTGGTGGAGCCGGTGCCGTCGTTGTTCTTGGCGAGGGTGTAGCCGATGCCGCCGCCCAGGCCGCCGGCGACGAGTGCCGCCACCAGGACCGCAGCGACCAGCCCACCGCGCCGGGACTTCTTCGGCGCCGGCTGCGGCTGGTACCCGCTGCCCCAGCCGCCGCCGGAAGCGGCGCCGCCGTCGCCGTACCCGGGATGGGCGGGCGGGGGCGGGGGCGGCCAGCCGCCCTGGGCGGGGGAGGCGGTGGTGGGGGCTTCCGCGGGGTACGCACCCTCGGACGGTGTGGAGGCCTGCGGCGGGTACTGCGGATGCTGCGGTTGTTCGGGCTGCGCGCCGTACGGCTGCTGCGGGGCCTGCTCGGCCTGCGGCTGCCGGGGGGTCGCCGGGCCGGGCTGCGGGTGCTGCTGCTCGTGCGCGGTCCCGCCCTCCGGTCCGGGCGCGGGGTGGCCCGCCTGGGCGGCGGGCCTGTCCTGCGGCGCCTCGGGGGCGGTGCCGGCGCCGCCCTCGGACGTGGTGGGCTGCGGGGGAGACGCGGGTGATTCCACCGGCACGGGGGGTGCAGACGGGGCCGGGGGTACCTCGGTGCCCTCGTTCTCGGTGCTCACAGCTCTTCTCCTCGATCCACTGCTGTTGTCATCGGTCGCACTCGATCAAGCTCGTCGCGCTTGTGGTCGGCCCGCGCGCCGTCGCTGAGCATGTGCTTTTGTATGCCCTCAGCTTTTCCCACGAGCCGTCAGAGCACCATAAGCCGTGGCTGTGGGTCTGTGACTACTCTTTATAGAGGACATCAGGGGCAAAAAGGATGCATCTCTCGGCCGCCGTGGACACATCCTCGATGCCTCCGATCGGACGACTACCCCGTACCGGTGGCACCATGACGCGGTGACCGACGCACGACAGCACCAGATCCAGGTCGTCGCCCATCGCGGGGCCTCCGAGGACGCCCCCGAGCACACCCTGGCCGCCTATCGGAAGGCCATCGAGGACGGCGCCGACGCCCTCGAGTGCGACGTACGGTTGACCGCGGACGGCCACCTCGTCTGCGTGCACGACCGCCGCGTGAACCGTACGTCCAACGGACGGGGTGCGGTGTCCGCCCTGGAACTCGCCGACCTGGCGGCACTGGACTTCGGCTCCTGGAAGACCCGGGACGCCTGGCGCAACCGGGACGAGGAGCCGGACTGGGAGTACCCGCCCGAGGACCTGGAGGCCACCTCCGTCCTCACCCTCGAACGACTGCTCGAACTGGTCTCCGACGCCGGCCGCCGGGTGGAGCTGGCCATCGAGACCAAGCACCCCACGCGCTGGGCGGGTCAGGTGGAGGAGCGGCTGCTGCTCCTGCTGCGCCGCTTCGGGCTGCACGCGCCGACCTCCGCCGCCCTGTCCCCGGTGCGCGTCATGAGCTTCTCGGCGCGCTCGCTGCACCGCGTGCACGCCGCCGCTCCGACCCTGCCCACCGTGTACCTGATGCAGTTCGCCTCTCGGCGACTGCGGGACGGACGCCTGCCCGCGGGCGTCCGGATCGCCGGCCCGTCCCTCAGGATCGTGCGCAACCACCCGGACTACGTCGAGCGCCTGAAGCAGGCCGGCCACCAGGTGCACGTGTGGACCGTGGACGAGCCGGAGGACGTGGCACTCTGCGCCGGTCTGGGCGTCGACGCCATCATCACCAACCGCCCCGCCGCGGTACTGAACCGGCTCGGACGCTGAGCCGAATCAGGCATTGGGACCGGAGCGGACACTGGAGCTGGTCGGACACTGGGCCGGATCGGACACTGGGCCGGATCGGACACTGGGCCGGATCGGACTGCCGCACCGGCCGGTCCGCCGAGCCGTCGGGCCGATGCGGCGGCCGGGCCGGCGAGCCACCGAGCGAGCCGCCGCCGGAGCGGCGCCGCCGGGGCGCCGCTCAGCGACGGGATGAACCTCGGCCACACCGCCACCCCGACCACCGCGGACACCGTCCGACCCGGTCATACACCTTGACCTCGCAGCATGACTGCAGCATCCTCACTTCTCGGCCACACCGAAAAAATCCAGCCATACAGTGATCGAATTTCGACCTCAGAGTGACCGTGTGATCACAGGGAGTGCTCCGGCGCGTTCGGTCCGTCTGTGATCGCGGTGAATGCGTCATCGGAGACGTGCTGGCCGGTTTCCGGTTCAGGCCGGTGGGGCATCCACACCGTGGCGTGGGGCGAAGGAGGTCTCGGGGGTGGCGTTGGTGGTGGCACGGGAGGTGCCCACGTCGTCGAGCATGGCCGTACCCCATGGCCCTGCGGGCGTGGGTGAGGCGAGGCGCCGCATGCGCGATCAGTTGCGCATGAACGGTGTGGCGGAAACGGTCGTCGACGATGCCGTACTGGTCCTTTCCGAACTGTTGAGCAATGCGTGCAAGCACGGCCGGCCGCTGGGTGACGCCCTGGCGGGGGACGGCGACGTGCTGGCCGCCTGGCGGGTGGACACGGGCGGCAGCCTGGTCGTCGAGGTGACCGACGGCGGCGGGCCGACCCGCCCGGCACCGTCCACCCCCTCGGTCACCGCGCACGGCGGCCGCGGGCTCAACATCATCACGGCACTGGCCGAGGACTGGGGCGTACGGGACGACTCCCGCGGCGAGGTCACGGTCTGGGTCCTGGTCCGCAAGGACGTGCACGCTCTGGACGTCGGCAGCCGGCGGGACGACTTCGCCACGCGGGTCGCGGCTCCACCGGTTGCGGCGATGGCCGATCTCGACTTCGCGGTCGCATTCGACGACCTGGACTGAGCAACCCCCGGAACGGCACCAGCAGAGCACCGGCCAACACCGAGCACGCCGGCGCGCCGAACACGCCGGGCGCGCCGAACACGCCGGGCGCGCCGGGCGCAGCAAGCACGCCGCCTGTCTGCGCGCCCCCGGGCACCGGACCACGGCAGAGGCGTCCGGGGTCGCGCGGTCGCGCGGTGGCACCGGTCGCGTGCCGAACGGGCCGTCGAAGGAACGCCGGAAGCCACAGGGTCCTCGCAGGAGGCGGTGGAGCGGTTGGAGGCGCTCGGGGTGCCAGGGGCCACCGGCGGTAGTGGCGGCGGTTCGCCGCAGCGGCAGTGGCAGTGGCGACGCAGCGCGGAAGGCGGCGTACCGACTGTTGCCGGGACCGGTCGCCGGTACCCGTGGGCGCGGTTCCGCGCCGGTTGTCGCCGGTCCGCCGTGGGCGGTGGCCCGGCTTTCGGCGGCTCGGACCAGGCACGGGGCGCTGACCCGCTCGGACACCCCCGCACCCCCTGTCGGGACGGGGCGCCCTCCCCCCTGTGGGGACGGAACGGCCTCCACACCCCCGCCGAGACGGGACGCACTCCACGCCCCTGCCGAGACGGGTCGGCTCCGTCTCGGCAGGGGCGGGAGCGGCTAGGCTCCGCCCGTACCAGACGAGCCGTAACCGGGAGACACCCACGATGGCCAAGAAGCGACCCCAGACGAAGGCCAAGCGGCCGCAGCTCACGGACGGAGAGGTCCCGGTGGTCGGTGCGCGCGAGCCGTGCCCCTGCGGCAGCGGCCGGCGCTACAAGGCCTGCCACGGCCGGGCCGCCGCCCACGCCGTGACCGAGCTGGTGCAGCGGCCCTTCGAGGGCCTTCCGGGCGAGTGCGACTGGGTGGCGCTGCGCGAGCTGGTGCCGGCCGCGACGGTGGAGCTGCCGCTCAAGGACGCGCTGCCTGAGGGCGTCCCGTCGGTCACGCTGGCGACGGTGCTGCCGATGGCGTGGCCCGCGCTGCGACGCGAGGACGGTTCGGTGCTGCTGGGCCTGCAGAACGACACGGCGTCGGGCGACATCAGCCGCGACCTCGCCGACACCCTCCAGCGTGCGCTGACCGCCACCCCCGGTACTCCGGTGCAGGCGCGCCGGGCTCCCGCCGAGTCTCCGCGACTGCAGGACCTGCTCGACCCCGAAGGGGAGTTCGCGCCGGTGGTGCACAGCGGCTTCGAGTTCTGGGTGCCGGACGCGGAGAACGCCTCCCCGGAGGTGGCGGCCTCCCTGGAGCGGGCGAACGAGGCGGCCATCCCGACCGAGCGGTTGACCGGCGTCGACGCGGCCTACTGGTGCCGGACCCCGGAGAAGAACCACCTGCGCTGGGTCATGCCGTACCCGGAGGAGCAGCTGCTGGACGCCCTCGCGCGCCTGCACGCGGCGGGCCGCTCCGGCCTGGGCGAGGGCACCCGCCTGGTGGGGTCCTTCCGTGCGCACGGGCTGACCGTGCCGGTCTGGGACCTGCCGGGTTCGGTCACGGCCGACGACGTCGAGAAGCCGGCCGCCGAGTTCGGCGAGCGGCTGGCCGTTGCGCTGGCTACGGAGGCGCCACTGACCGTCGAGGAGCGCCGGGCGCGCGGCGGACTGACCAACCGGCAGGTGACGCTGAGCTGAAGCGGGCCGCACTCTCGGGTGGCGGCTGACCGGTCGGTCAGCCGCCCGGGCCGCGCGGAAGCTGGGACTCCAGTCTCAACTCCCGCCCTGTGCAGCGGAGTCGGTGTCCGAATCCGCCGCTCGGAAGGTCCCGTTCGGTGTCCGAATAGCCGAGGGAAACATGAGATCGAATTTGCCTGGAGCCGATCTCTTGTTACCGTTCGAGTAGCCCGGTTGCTGGTGCATCCCCCGTCGCCAGCAACCGGGTCTTCTCATTCGCGACGCGTTCGACGCAGCGCCGCCGCCTGTCAACCACCGCCGGGCGCACTCGGATTGCTGCCGGAGCGGAGCAGCAGCGGCCCCCGTCCGCCGGCGTCGGCGAACTCGACGACCGCCGTGTAGGCGTCCATCTCCCCCCGTGTCGGCCGCCGGGGTGTCTCGCAGGTGCCCGGATCGTCCTCGGCGGTCAGGGCGCAGTGCATCCGCACCGTGTGCCCGTCGGGCCCCATGAGACTCAGCACGGCGTCCAGAGCGCGCCCGGTCGCGTTGCGGTAGTAGGTGCGTGCCCAGGTGTCGTCGGCACTTGCCAGGACGCAGGTCTGCGCCTCGACGCCCTCGGGGGAGGCGAGTTCGGGACCGCAGCGGGCCGCGGTGGTGAGCCCGAGGCCGAGCAGCAGCGGTGAACCGGCGGAGTGGGCCGGTGCGTCGCCGTCCGGGCCGGTGGACGGCGGGGTCCCGGTGGACGGTGGGGCCCCGGCGGGGGACGGGGGTCCGTCGGGGGCCGGTGTTCCGGCGGGGGACGGGTCGGTGCGTCGGACACCGGAGTCCGCCTCGGCTGCCCCACCCCGGTAGGCCGCGTCCCGCACCGGGTGCGCGGAGGGCGACGCCGGGGCGAGTCCCGTCGGCGGCACCTGCCGGCGGCCGGCGTCCGGGGGCCCCGCGGACGCCACCGCGAGCGGCAGCGCCACCGCGCAGGCCACCGTGCCGGCGAGGGCGAGGAGACGGACGCTCCGGTTGCCGGTCCCGCCGGGTCGGGGCCGTCGGCGGGCGTGTCCCCCAGGATGACGCAGCATGGAGCGGACGATAACGAGCGCGCGGAGCGGATCGCCCCCCGCGCGCCGCGCAGCCCTACAACTCGGGCGCGCTCACACCCGTACGAGTGAGGACCTCGACCAGCGTGTCGACCACGGCCTCGACGTCGGGCACCCAGGGTGCGGCCGAACCCGGCAGCGGGGCGCGCTCCCACCGGATCGCGCCCTGGCCGGTCTCGGAGGGGGGCACCGGGAGGTAGCCGCCGTCGCCGTGGAAGCGGAGGGAGCCGGGGACGAAGTCCTTGGCGTACAGCAGTTCGCCCAGTTGCTCCATGGAGTAGGGGCGCACCAGGATCGCCCAGCGGCCGGCCGAGGCGACCACCGGACCGAGGCGCGTGCCCCTGCGGTCGAGGGCGGCCAGGGCGTGGGCGGCCGGCAGGGCGGGGAGGCTGACCGCGCAGGGGGCGGCGCCCCCGGTGGCCAGGATGATCGGCGCGGTCGGACGGTTGGTCCACCACCAGCGCACCATGCGCGCGTCGGTGGTGGCGGCGAGGAGACCGGGGTCGAAAGGGTGGGCGCCGGGTGTCCGGCACTCCGGGTCGGGGCAGCCGCACCGTGAGCGGCCCTGCGGGTCGGCCACCGCTCCGGGGAGCACGGGCCACCGCCATTCCGTCGCGTAGGTCAGGGCCGCGTTGATCAGCTCAGGCCGCCCGCCCTTCCGCCGGGACAGACGCCTGCGTCGCCTTCCGAGGATCTCGCGCATGAGCGCTCGTTCCTTTCCGTTGCACCCCTGGCAACACCGTGGGCCACATCACACCATGAGTCGATCACTTCACTGTGCGTACCTGTTGGCGCAGCACACCTCTGCGCGAGGCAGGCGGAGCCCCTCGTGGGTCGATCCCGGGCAGCTCCCGCAGCCACCCCGTCCGTGGTGCGTCCACCACAAGGATGGACGTGGCGTGGGGTGGCGAAGTGTGGCGTTTCGCCGTTCCGTGTATTTCTCTCCGCCTCCGCCACGGGAGGATGGGGCACGGTCGTCGGTGGATAGGACGTCCGTGCCGGACACGAGGTTCCGGGCGGCCCCCACCACCCAAGGTCCTTACCAAGGTCCTTACCGAGTACGTACCCATCACGACCGTTGTGACGCTCTGTGGAGCAAGCCCAGTCGACCGCAATCACCCTTTACCCGAGGCAGTTTTCAGCCAACTTAGCCAATCCGCAAGGGGTTACCGGCGGGAGCCGCCGAAAGTCCCGCACCCCTCTCGGACACCAGGAATCCCAGCAGGACAATGCTGGACATCCCCTCACGAGTGCGTGTACATGTGGAGACACTGCTACCGGCGCAGAATGACATGGGGGTCTGCGATGCCTTTGAGCAATACGCACCGGTCGGAAAGCCGGACGCCATGAACGCCCCGCACCCTTCGAAAGTGGCTGGAATCGATTCAACGGTTCCATCCCCCGCACACACTGTCGCGCCCGCGCCCGCAGGCCCCGACAGTCCGCACGTCCCCCCGCCGCACCCGCCCGGCGCACTGCTCCAGGACCGCCTTGCCGGCTGGGTGTCGGACCTGACGACACTGCACGAACTCACCGAGCGCCTCGCCCGCACCGACACCCTGGACGGCGCACTGCGCGAGGCGCTGCGCGCCGGCGCGGCCCTCGTGGGGGCCCGGCGCGGACTCGTCGTCCTGGAACCGGCCGACGGGCAGGGCCCCGACAGTACTACCGGTCTGGGTCTGGCCCGCTCCGACCTGGGCCACATCGAGACCGTGCCGCGCAGCTCGCTGTCGTACGGCAGGATCCTCGACGGCCTGCCCGGCTGCGACGGCGCCGTCGCCCAGCCCGACCTGTTCGCCGAGGACGGTCTCCACCCACGGCACCGCGAGGTCGCCGCCCGCCTCGGCTACGCCGCCAGCTACGCCCTCCCGCTGTCCACCGAGGCGCTCGGACGGCTCGGCGCCGCGGTCTGGCTGTACGACGAGCCGGCCGAGCCGTCCGAGCGCCAGGAGCACCTGATCGGCCTGTACACCCGCTACGCCGCCGAACACCTCGCCCGGCTGCTCGACGTGGAGCGCTCGCGGGCCTGTCTGGCGACGATCTCCGAGGAGCTGCTGCCGTCCCGGCTGCCCAGGATCGCGGGCGTGCAGCTCGCCGCCCGCCGCCGCACCGGTCCCCGCGGGGGCGGTGACTGGTACGACGCGCTGCCGCTGCCGGACGCGGCGCTCGGCCTGGCGGTCGGCTCGGTGACCGGCTCCGGGCCCAGTGCGGTCGCGGCGATGGGCCGGCTGCGGGCCTCGCTGCGGGCGTACGCGGTGATGGAGGGCGAGGACCCGGTGGCCGTCCTCTCCGACCTGGAGCTCCTGCTGCGCCTGACCGAGCCGGCCCGCTCGGCGACCGCGCTGTTCGCCTACTGCGAGCCCACGCTGCGCAGGATGACCCTGGCCGGGGCGGGACACTGCCCGCCGCTGCTGATCGGCGAGCGGCGCACGGAGTTCGTGGAGACGACCGTCTCCGCCCCGCTGGGGATGCTGTCCTGCTGGGAGGCGCCCAGCGTGGAGGTGGCGACGGAACCCGGCGAAACGGTGCTGCTCTACACCGACGGGCTGCTGCACCGCACCGGCGACTCCGCCGACCGCGCCTTCGCCCGGTTGCACGCGGCGGCGGCCGCCGCGCCCCGCGCGGTCCGCGAGGACCCGGACGCCGTCGCCGAGCACGTGTTGCGCACCGTGCTGCCGGACGGCTTGGCCGACCAGGACAGCGAGGAGGACGTGGTGCTGCTCGCAGCACGCTTCGAGTGACCTCCCCGGACCGGGCGGCAGCACGCCTCGAGTGACCTCCGGAACCGGCCGGCAGTGGCGTCGGTAACAGGTCCTCCGCCCCTGGGCCCCTTCCGTACGACCGTACGATGGAGGGGGTCCAGTGCCGTATCCAAGGAGGAACCGTGGCCGAAGAGCTCCCGGACGACAAGAACCCCGCAGCTCCCGAGGCGGGGCCGGAAGCCTCCGAGGAGGAGCCCGTCAAGCAGCGGAAGAACGGCCTCTACCCGGGTGTGTCCGACGAGCTCGCCGAGAGCATGCGGTCCGGCTGGGCCGACACCGAGCTGCGCGACCTGGAGCCCATCGCCCAGGCCGCCGAGACCGCCGCTCGCCGAGCCCGGCTGTCCGCCCGCTTCCCCGGCGAGCGGCTGGTCGTCCCCGCGGGCAACCTGAAGACCCGCTCGAACGACACCGAGTACCCCTTCCGCGCCTCCGTCGAGTACGCCTACCTCACCGGCAACCAGACCGAGGACGGCGTACTGGTGCTGGAGCCGCGGACCCTGCCGGACGGCAAGCCCGCCCACGAGGCGACGCTCTACCTGCTGCCGCGCTCGGACCGGGAGAACGGCGAGTTCTGGCTCTCCGGCCAGGGCGAGCTGTGGGTCGGGCGCCGCCACTCCCTAGCCGAGTCGGAGCGGCTGTACGGCATCCCCGCCGACGACGTGCGCGAACTCGCCGGCAAGCTGCGCGAGGCCACCGGACCGGTGCGCGTGGTGCGCGGGTACGACGCCGGCATCGAGGCCGCGCTGACCGACAAGGTCACCGCCGAGCGCGACGAGGAGCTGCGGGTCTTCCTCTCCGAGGCCCGGCTCGTGAAGGACGCCTTCGAGGTCGGCGAGCTGCAGAAGGCCGTCGACTCCACCGCGCGCGGCTTCGAGGACGTGGTGAAGGTCCTCGACAGGGCCGAGGCCACCACTGAGCGCTGGATCGAGGGCACGTTCTTCCTGCGCGCCCGCGTGGAGGGCAACGACGTCGGCTACGGCACCATCGCCGCCGCCGGCCCGCACGCCTGCACGCTGCACTGGGTGCGCAACGACGGGCCGGTGCGCTCCGGGGACCTGCTGCTGCTCGACGCGGGCGTCGAGACGCACACCTACTACACCGCCGACGTCACCCGCACGCTGCCGATCGGCGGCCGCTTCAGCGAGTTGCAGAAGAAGATCTACGACGCCGTGTACGAGGCCCAGGAGGCCGGCATCGCCGCCGTGCAGCCGGGCGCCAAGTACCGCGACTTCCACGACGCCGCCCAGCGGGTGCTCACGGAGAAGCTGGTGGAGTGGGGTCTGGTGGAGGGCCCGGTGGAGCGGGTACTGGAGCTGGGCCTGCAGCGCCGCTGGACCCTGCACGGCACCGGCCACATGCTCGGCATGGACGTCCACGACTGCGCGGCCGCGCGCACCGAGACGTACGTGCAGGGCGTGCTGGAGCCCGGGATGTGCCTGACGGTCGAGCCGGGGCTGTACTTCCAGGCCGACGACCTGACGGTGCCGGAGGAGTACCGCGGCATCGGCGTGCGGATCGAGGACGACATCCTCGTCACCGAGGACGGCAACCGGAACCTGAGTGCCGCGCTGCCGCGGCGGTCGGACGAGGTCGAGGCGTGGATGGCCTCGCTGCGCTGAGCGGGTGACGGAGTCGGCGGCCGGAGCACCGGGGGTGCCCGGCCGCCGACTCCGTCCCCGGTCCCGTCGTCTCCCGGTCCCGTCGTCTCCCGTCGTCTTCCGGTCCCGGCCGGAACGTTCGGGACCGCCGCCTGCGGTGCCGGGCTGCGGTGCCGGGCTGCCATGCTCGCCACCGTGCCCGGCTGCCGGCCGGGCCGGGCACCGCCGGGCGGCCGCGGGCGAGTGGCCGGTCGGCTGCCCGCGGTGCGGTTCAGACCGCCATCAGGTCAGACCGCCATCAGGGGGGCGTTGTCCCGCCATTTGAGGATCTTGTCGAAGCGCACCACCGCACCGCGTTGCCCCGGCTCACCGCCGATGTCCACGTGGTCGGCGAGTTGCCTGATCAGGTAGAGGCCGCGGCCGTGCTCCTCGTCCTCGTACGGCCGGCGGAGGCCCCGGTCGGCGACGGTGAATCCCGGTCCGGAGTCGGAGACTTCGATACGGCACCGCTCGCCGTCGAGGTGGGCGGTGACGCGGTAGGCGCCCGGCGCGGCGTCCCCGCCGTGCTCCACGGCGTTGGCGCAGGCCTCGCTGAGGGCGACGCAGAGGTCGTGGGACACGTCGGGGTCGACGCCCGCCGTCTCCATCGCTCCGCGCAGCAGACGACGGGCGAGCGGCACGCTCGCGGCCTCGCGCCGCAGCTGGAGGGACCACCAGATGCTCATGCTCCCGCCTCCCGGCTGCCGCTCGACATACGGATACGTATTGCCGTGCCGACCCACGAGTAAGCACGGATTTGACGTGATGCCGCCCATATGGGGGATGTGCCGAGGGCGGCATTCCGTGTATGTGGCACTCGACCGCTTCACTACCGCGGGACGCGATCTCCCGTATGTACGGAATTTCGGACCTGGCGTCGGGGCCCTGCGGGGGCAGTGGAATGATGGGCCCGCCATGTCTGCCCCCCAGCCGCCCTCGGCGCGAACCGGACGCGGTGTCCGGCTCCTGCGGGCCGCGGTGTTCGCCGCGGTCTGCGTCGTGCTGGCCGCGGCCGGCCACGCCCTGGCGTCCGGGGCAACCGTGCCGCTGTGGTCGCTGGGCGCGGGTTTCCTGGCAGCACTGCTGATCGCGGTGCCGCTCGCCGGTCGCGCGCGTTCACTGCCGGCCATCGCCGTACTGCTCGCCGTCGGGCAGACGGTCCTGCACACGCTGTTCGGCCTGGGCCAGCAGGCCGCCGCGGCAATCGCCCCGCCCGCCGCGAACGGGCCGAACGGGGTGAGGTCCGCCGCCGACGCCGCGCTCATCGCGCGGGCGTCCCGGCTGGTGTGCGGGCACACCGCGGCCGCGCTCAGCCCGGCCCAGGCGCGGCGCATCCTCTCCGAGGCGCGGGTCGGCACGGGCGGTCCGGTTCATCAGCCGGACGCCCTGTTCGGCTCCGGGGGCTGCTCGGGGTCGCTGGTGCCCTCGCTGCCGATGCTGCTCGGTCACGTGCTCGCCGCGATCACCGCGGGCTGGCTGCTGCGCCGTGGCGACCTCGCCCTGCTGCGGATCAGCGAACTGGCCTCGCTGTCGGCCCACGGCGTCGCGGAGGGCGCACTCGTACGGGCCCTGCGCGCGGCACTCGCCCTGGTGCTCGCCCTGCTCGCCGGACTGCCCTCGGCACCGCAGCGCGGCCCGCGTCCGCCGCGGCCCGCGGAGCTTCCGCCGGCGCGTCCGCGTGCGCCGATGCTGGAGCACACGGTGATCCGCCGTGGCCCACCGGCCGCCGACTGCCGTCTCGCCGCCTGACGCGACGCCACCGCGACCCGCACTCCGGGAAACGAGTCCGGGCGAAAGGGCGTCCGCCGTCGAGCGGCCCGCGCCGCTACGCGCGTACCACCTTTCGTCCCCGCAGACCCGCAGACGCACAGAACGCAGACGTGCAGAGGCGCAGAAGCGCAGTTGCACAGACGCGAAGACGGGTCTGCCTCGTTAGCCTCACTCGAAGTGGAGTGCTGCCTTCCATGAAGGTCTCCCGCATTGCGGCCGCCGGCGCGGTCGCCGCGACCACCGTCCTCGCCCTGGGTTCCCCCGCGTTCGCCCACGTCACCGTCCGGCCGGAGGGGGTGGCCGCCAAGGGCGGCTACGCGGTCATCGACTTCAGGGTGCCCAACGAGCGCGACAACGCCTCGACCACCAAGCTCGAGGTCAGCTTCCCCACCGACCACCCGCTGGCCTCGGTGATGCCGGAGCCGGTCCCCGGCTGGCAGGCCGAGGTCACCCGGTCCACCCTGGCCAAGCCGCTGGAACTGCACGGGAAGAAGATCTCCGAAGCCGTCTCCAAGGTCACCTGGACCGCCACCGGGAAGGGCATCGAGCCCGGCTACTTCCAGAAGTTCCCGCTGTCCGTCGGCGCCCTGCCGGAGGACACCGACGAACTCGTCCTCAAGGCCATCCAGACGTACTCCAACAAGGAGGTCGTGCGCTGGATCGAGGTGGCCCAGGACGGCCAGGAGGAGCCGGAGAACCCCGCTCCGGTGCTGCAGCTGTCGGCCGCCGGCGACGCGGACGCGCACGGCTCCGCCGGGGCCCGGAAGGCCTCCGACTCCTCCGGCGGCAGCACGGCGGCCGCCGAGGCCTCCGACTCCTCCGGCGGCAGTGACACCATCGCCCGGATCCTCGGCGTGGTGGGCATCGCCGTCGGTGCCGCGGGCGTGGCGTACGGCGTGCTCGCCGGTCGCCGGCGCGGCGGCACCGCCTGATCCCTGTCCGACCGCGGCGCGCACGGGGGCCGTCGCAGGGCCCACCGGCCCGGACCGACGCCCCCGGGCGCGCCCGACCCCGCCAAGCAACCTCGGGAACTCTCCTCCATGCGTACGAAGACCTTTGCCGCGGCGGCCCTGCTCGCCGCCGCCTCCCTGACCCTTTCCGCCTGCGGCAGCAGCGCCGGCGACGGCGACGCGGTCGCCTCGGTGTCCCAGGACTCCGCCTCGAACCAGGCCGTCACCGTCCTCGACCAGCCGTTCCAGAAGCCGGAACTGGTGCTGACCGACACCCACGGCAAGCAGTACGACCTCCGCAAGGAGACCGCGGGGAAGCCGACGCTGATCTACTTCGGCTACACGCACTGCCCCGACGTCTGCCCCCTGACCATGAACAACATCGCCGTCGCGAAGAAGCAGCTGTCCGCGGCGGACCAGGCCGAGCTGCGGATCGTGTTCGTCACCACCGACCCCGAGCGGGACACCCCGACCGAGCTCGGGACCTGGCTCAAGGGGATCGACCCGCAGATCGTCGGCCTCACCGGCGACTTCACCACCATCCAGGCGGCCGCCCGCAAGCTCGGCATCTTCATCGCGGCGCCGCACAAGGACAAGAACGGGAAGATCGTCTCCTCGCACGGCACCCAGGTGATGGCCTTCTCGCCGAAGACGAACGCCGGGTACCTCGTCTACAACAAGGACGCGACCGTCGACGACTACACCAGGGACCTCCCCAGGATCATCAAGGGGGAGAAGCCGTGACGCGGTCCGCGGCGTCCGCGGCATCCGCGGCGGCGCCGACCGGAGCCCTGCGCAGCGGGAGCGGCAACCCGACGTCCGCGGCGCTCGGGCAGCGGGTGAGGCAGGGCGACAGGGCCCGTCTCGCACCGCACCTCGCCGGGTCCGGCACCGTCCGGGGCGAGATGCCGGTGACGTCGGCGACCCGTGTCCCGGCGAACGGGCGCTGAGGGGCCGACACCGTGACGCCGACCCCCGCTCCCCGCCTGCGGACCCTGATACTGCTGCTCCTGGCCGTCACCGGCGCCCTGCTCGCGGGTGCCGCACCGGCCTCCGCGCACGCCGCGCTGACCGGCAGCGACCCCGCGCAGGGGGCGGTGGTGGGGATCGCGCCCACCCGCGTCTCGCTGACCTTCTCCGAGGAGGTCGCGATGGGCGACGACGCACTGCGCGTGCTCGACCCGCGGGGCAACCGCGTCGACGCGGGCCGCCCGGCTCCCGCCGGCGGAACGACCTACTCCGTGGCGCTCCGCGGCGGGCTGCGCGACGGCACGTACACCGTGACCTACCAGGTGGTGTCGGCCGACAGCCACCCCGTCTCCGGCGCCTACACCTTCTCCGTCGGCGCCCCCTCCCGGACCGTCGTCTCCCTCACCGGTCAGGGCGCCGGCGGGGGTCTGGTCGGCGCGCTGTACGGCATCGGCCGGTACGCCTCCTACGCCGGCTTCGCCCTCCTCGTCGGTGGAGCCGCGTTCGTCCTGGTCTGCCTGCCGCGCGGGTCCGGGGTGCGCCCCGTTCAGCGGCTCGTGGTCTCCGGGTGGGTGGCGCTGACCGCGGGAACCCTGGGACTGCTGCTCCTGCGCGGCTCCTACACCACCTCCGGCAGGCTCCGGGACGTCGCGGACATGGGGCTGCTCGGACAGGTGCTGCACACCGGGACCGGTACCGCTCTGGTCTCCCGGCTGCTGCTGCTCGCCGCGGCCGCGCCGCTCGTCGCGGTGCTTTTCGGGTCCCACCGGAAGCGCGAGGGGGAGGAGCGGTGGGGCGTCGCCTCCGGACCGGCGGTCGGCGGCCTCGCCGTCGCGGTCGGGCTCGCCGCGAGCTGGGCGACGTCCGAGCACGCCTCGACCGGGCTCCAGTCCGGCATCGCCGTGCCCGTCGACGTCGTCCACCTGCTGGCCGTCGCCGCCTGGCTCGGCGGACTGGCCGCGCTGCTCGTCGCGTTGCAGGGCGCCCCCGCCGGGGCGCCGGTCGATGGCCGGGCCGTGCGCCGCTTCTCGGCCGTCGCTTTCGGCAGCGTGGTCGTCCTGATCGCCACCGGGACCTACCAGTCGTGGCGCCAGCTCGGCTCCCGGGCCGCCCTGACCGACACCTCCTACGGCCGGCTGCTGCTGGTCAAGCTCGGGCTGGTGGCCCTGCTCGTCGTCCTCGGGCGGTTCTCCCGGCGCTGGACGGCCCGACTGGCAGCCACGGCGCCGGTCCCGGCAGGCCAGCCGGAGCGGGGGTCCGCGGGCGTCCGACGGGGGACGGGTCCGGCCGCCCGCCCCGAGCGGCCTTCGGACCCGCTCGCCGCTCCCAGGTCGACGGCGGGTGCGGACCCCGGCCCCGAGCGGGCGGCGGGCAGCGGCACGGGCGCTGCTCCCGGTCCGGCAGCGGATCCGGCCGCCGGATCCGAGGGAGCCGGGGATGCCTCAGGGCACGCGGGGCCGGGAGGCCCCGACCCCGAGCGGGCCGCGCAACTCGCGCGGCAGCGCGCCGCCAGGGAGGCCGCGCTCCGGAGGCGGCTGCGCGACGCGGACCCCAACCGGTCCGGGTTGCGCCGCTCGGTGCTCGCCGAGGCGGCCGTCGCCGTAGTCCTGCTCGCCGTCACCACCTTGCTGACCCAGACCGAGCCGGGACGCACGGCCGAACAGGCACGGGCGGCCGCGTCCGCAGCGCTCCCCGCCACCACCGCCTCGCCGGCGCAGCAGGTCCTGGACATGCCCTTCGACACCGGCGGCCGGAACGGCAAGGGCGTGATCAGCATCGGTCTCGCTCCCGCGCGGCCGGGCCGGAACACGATGCACCTCCTCGTGACCGACTCGGACGGCCGTCCCCTCGACGTCCCCGAGATCAAGGCGGCCTTCACCCTGAAGGCCAGGGACCTCGGACCGCTGTCCGTCGTCCCCGACCACATCGCCACCGGACACTGGTCGGCGAGTGGCGTGCAGCTCCCCCTGGCCGGTGTCTGGAAGGTCGCCGTGACCGTGCGGACCTCCGACTTCGACCAGGTGACCGTCTCCAAGAACGCGCAGATCGGCTGAATCAGATGACCGACCAGTCCCCTTCCGAGACCCGGACCCCCGCCGACCGGCCCTCCTCCGCGGGCGCCCGCACCGGGGAGGGCCTGTCCCGGCGCACGCTGCTCGGCACCGCCGGTGCCGGCGGTCTCGTCCTCGGCGCTGCCGGCGCGGCCGTCGGATACGCCGCGGCGCCCTCCCAGGCCGCCGCTCCCCTCACCTCGGTGGGATCGGACCGGGCGATGTTTCACGGGAAACATCAGCCCGGTATCACGGAGGGTCTCCAGGCGCGAGGCCACATCGCGGCCTTCGACCTGGCGGCGGGCGCGGGACGCAAGGAGGCCGCCGCACTGCTGCGCCGCTGGTCGCAGACGGCCGAACGGCTGATGGCTGGAGAACCGGCGGCCCACGGCGACACGGATGTGGCCCGGGACGCAGGCCCCGCGTCGTTGACCGTGACCTTCGGCTTCGGCCGCAGCTTCTTCGGCCGGACGGGCCTGGAGAAGCAGCGCCCGGGTGCCCTCGACCCGCTGCCCGCCTTCTCCTCCGACCGGCTCGACAAGGCTCGCAGCGAGGGTGACCTGTGGGTGCAGATCGGCGCGGACGACGCCCTCGTCGCCTTCCACGCGCTGCGTGCCCTCCAGCAGGAGGCCGGCACCGCCGCCCGCCTGCGCTGGCAGATGAACGGCTTCAACCGCACCCCGGGCGCGACCGCCCGCCCCATGACGGTCCGCAATCTGATGGGGCAGGTCGACGGCACGCGTAATCCGCAGCCGACCGAGACCGACTTCGAGCGGCGGATCTTCGTACCTTCCTCGGGAGAGCCGACCTGGATGGCGAACGGCTCCTACGCCGTCGTCCGCCGGATCCGCATGCTCCTCGACGACTGGGAGAAGTTGTCGGTCAAGGCTCAGGAGGACGTCATCGGGCGCCGCAAGTCCGACGGTGCGCCGCTGACCGGGGGCACCGAGACCACCCCGATGGACCTCGACAAAACGGACGGGAACGGCGACCTCGTCGTACCGGTCAACGCGCACGCCCGGATCACCCGGCCCGACCAGAACGGCGGCGCGGCCATGCTGCGGCGCGGGTTCTCGTACCACGACGGCTTCGACGCCGAGGGGGTGCCGGACAGCGGCCTGCTGTTCATCTGCTGGCAGGCGGATCCGCTGCGCGGTTTCGTGCCCGTCCAGCGCAAGCTCGACCGGGGCGACGCGCTGTCGACCTACATCCGCCACGAGGCGAGCGGGCTGTTCGCGGTGCCCGGCGGAGCGGCGAACGGCGAGTACGTCGGCCAGCGCCTGCTGGAGGGATGAGTTCCACGGCGGGTCCCGGCACGTCACCCCTGAGAGGGGCGGTGGCCCGAGGGGCGCGCCGGGTCGGGACAGGCCCATTAGGGTGAAGTCATGCCAGCCAGCTATGCGTACCTCGGCCCCGAGGGCACTTTCACCGAAGTCGCCCTGCGCACCCTCCCGGAGGCCGCGACCCGGGAGCTGATCCCGTACGTGTCCGTGCAGTCCGCACTCGACGCGGTCCGCGGGGGCGAGGCCGAGGCCGCGTTCGTGCCGATCGAGAACTCCGTCGAGGGCGGCATCACCACCACCCTCGACGAGCTGGTCGCGGGCGCCCCGCTGATGATCTACCGCGAGGTGCTGCTGTCGATCACCTTCGCCCTGTTGGTCCGCCCCGGCACCGACCTGTCGGACGTCAAGACGGTGACCGCGCATCCGGCTGCCCAGCCGCAGGTGCGCAACTGGTTGAAACGGAACCTCCCCGACGCCCTCTGGGAGTCCGCGGCCTCCAACGCGGACGGCGCCCGCCTGGTCCAGGAGGGCCGATACGACGCCGCCTTCGCGGGCGAGTTCGCGGCGGACCGGTACGGGCTGGTGCCGCTGGAGACGGGCATCCACGACGCCGAGAACGCCCAGACGCGGTTCGTGCTGGTGGGCCGGCCCGCTCGGCCGGCCGCGCCGACCGGCGCGGACAAGACGTCCGTGGTGCTCTGGCAGCGGGACGACCATCCGGGCGGGCTGCGCGACCTGCTGGGCGAGTTCGCCACCCGGGGCATCAACCTGATGCTGCTCCAGTCCCGGCCGACCGGAGCCGGCATCGGCAACTACTGCTTCTGCGTGGACGCCGAAGGCCATATCTCCGACCGCCGGGTCGCCGAGGCGCTGACGGGGCTCAAGCGGATCTGCCTGGAGGTGCGCTTCCTCGGTTCCTATCCGCGTGCGGACGTGGTCGCGGGTGACGTGGACGCACCCCGTCCGGGAACCTCGGACGAGGAGTTCGTGACGGCGGCGGACTGGGTGGCGCGCTGCCAGGACGGCCGTTTCTAGCCGGCACCGTCCGTCCTACCTGCATATATTCGTTATCCACAGCGGTTATCCACAGGTTGGCTTCTCGACCTGGGGACAAGTCGACACGCAAGCGGCGCCCAGTCGACAAATCGGCCTTCAATGCCGCGACGGGGCTTCTGTCACCCGAACCCCCCTTCGTCCACCGTTTTCCTTCGATCAACCCGCAAGAGCGAACACCTTCCACTCGAAAGTGCGGACAAAAGAGGTATGCGCCGGGAATCCCAAGGCCCGGACAGCACACCGGATTGATCAATTCCGGAATCCACAGATCTTCCTCACACCCTGTGGATAACTTTTCGAACGTTGTGGACCGCTGTGGACGGCGGCACCCAAGTCCCCCTCCTCGCAAGGGAATCCGGTCAACCCCGAGCCCCCGAGGTGCCTCGTCCCGGGGAGCGGGACAGCACCGCTTGACACGATGAGCAATTGCCCTGATACGGAATGTAAGCCGCAATTCGGCCGTCCGCGAATAGCGAGTCGTGAGCCGCCACCCCGCACCGGTAGCCTGGGGCGCGTGATTGACCTTCGTCTGCTCCGTGAGGACCCCGACCGTGTGCGCGCTTCGCAGCGCGCCCGTGGAGAGGACGTCGCGCTCGTCGACTCCCTCCTCTCCGCCGACGAGCGGCGCAGGTCGTCCGGCGTCCGTTTCGACGAGCTGCGCGCCGAGCAGAAAGCGCTGGGCAAGCAGATCCCCAAGGCCTCGGCCGAGGAGAAGGCCGAGCTGCTCAAGCGCGCCGAGCAGTTGAAGGCCGACGTCAAGGCCGCCGACGCCGAGCGCGACGCAGCCGACACGGACACCCAGCAGCTGCTGCTCCAGCTCGGCAACCTCGTCCACCCGGACGTCCCCGTGGGCGGCGAGGAGGACTTCGTCACGCTGGAGACGCACGGCGAGATCCGCGACTTCACCGCCGAGGGCTTCGCGCCCAAGGACCACCTGGAGCTCGGGCAGCTCCTCGGCGCGATCGACGTCGAACGCGGCGCCAAGGTCTCGGGGTCCCGCTTCTACTTCCTCACCGGAGTCGGCGCGCTGCTCGAACTGGCTCTGGTGAACGCGGCGATGGCGCAGGCCACGGCGGCCGGCTTCACCCCGATGCTGACCCCGGCGCTGGTCCGCCCGCAGTCCATGGCCGGCACCGGCTTCCTCGGCCAGGCATCCCAGGACGTCTACCACCTCGACAAGGACGACCTGTACCTGGTCGGCACCTCCGAGGTGGCGCTGGCGGCCTACCACATGGACGAGATCATCGAGTCCGCCCGGCTGCCGCTGCGCTACGCCGGCTTCTCGCCCTGCTTCCGCCGCGAGGCGGGCTCGCACGGCAAGGACACCCGCGGGATCTTCCGCGTGCACCAGTTCGACAAGGTCGAGATGTTCTCCTACGTCGCCCCGGAGCAGGCGCAGGAGGAGCACCGGCGCCTGCTGGAGTGGGAGAAGCAGTGGCTGAGCTCGCTGGAACTGCCGTTCCGGGTGATCGACGTCGCCACCGGTGACCTCGGCGCCTCCGCCTCCCGCAAGTTCGACTGCGAGGCGTGGATCCCGACGCAGGGCAAGTACCGCGAACTGACCTCCACCTCCGACTGCAGCGAGTTCCAGTCGCGCAGGCTGTCCATCCGCGTCCGCGAGGACAAGCGGGTGCGGCCGCTGGCCACGCTCAACGGCACGCTGTGCGCCGTACCGCGCACCATCGTGGCGATCCTGGAGAACCACCAGCAGGCCGACGGTTCGGTGCGGGTGCCCGAGGTCCTGCGGCCGTACCTGGGCGGCCGGGAGATCCTGGAACCGGTGAGCGCGTGAGCCGCACCGCCCCCGTCGCGGACTTCCCGTACCGGCTGATCGCGACCGACCTCGACGGCACACTGCTGCGTTCGGACGAGTCGGTCTCGCGGCGCACCCGCGACACGCTGGCCGCGGCCGCCGCCGCGGGCGCCGCGCACATCGTCGTCACGGGGCGCGCGGTGCCGTGGACCCGTCACATCCTCGACGACCTCGGCTATCAGGGCCTCGCCGTGTGCGGGCAGGGCGCGCAGGTGTACGACGCCGGCGCCCACCGCCTGCTCACCTCGGTCACCCTGGACCGGCAGCTCGCCGGCGTGGCCCTCGCCAAGATCGAGGCGGAGGTCGGTCCGCTGTACCTGGCGGCGAGCCGGGACGGGCTGGACGGCGAGGTGCTGGTCGGTCCGGGCTACACGGTGCAGGGCCGGCTGCCGGCGACGCCGTTCACCGACGCGTCGGACCTGTGGACCGCACCACTCAACAAGCTGTACATCCAGCACCCGAGGCTGTCCGACGACGAACTCGCCGAGGCCGCCGTGGGCGCGGCCGGCGGCTTCGTCACCGTCACCATGGCCGGTGAGGGCATCGTCGAGCTGCTTCCGCTCGGCCTGTCGAAGGCGACGGGCCTGTCCCTGGCGGCACGCCGCCTCAAAGTGAAGGCCGCCGACACCATCGCCTTCGGCGACATGCCCAACGACGTCCCGATGTTCGCCTGGGCCTCCTACGGCGTGGCCATGGCCAACGCCCATGAGGACCTGAAGGCGGTGGCCGACGAGACGACGTCCTCCAACGAGGAGGACGGGATCGCGGCCGTGGTGGAGCGGTTGCTGGGCTGACAGCCGGTCGGACGGAGCGCGGGCCGGTGCCCTGCCACTCGGTCGATCCTCCGGGTGGGCGGCCCACGCGAACGCGGGTTCGCGTGCTCGAAGCGGCCGCCCCGGGCGGCTCTCCCGCGGGGCTCGACGGCGGAGTGACTACTCCGGAGCCTGCCGCGGGCCGCCCTGCCGGGAATCGGGCGTACTGCCGTGCATGGACACCGCCCGACTCCTCTCCCCGTCGGTGACGCCGCGGACGTGCGGCGGACACGGCACCACTGTGCCGGTCCCGCACACCGCGCGCCACTGGATTTCCCGGCGGAGAAACCGGGCGGCCTCCCGGCGGAGGGCAACGGCCTCCCGGCGGAGGCGGCGGCCCCCGGCGGAGGAGCACGGACGGCTACCGGCGCCGCCATCTGCGCCGTCGCGCCTTGCCGAAGAACCATCCGGCAGGCGGCTCGTCGGACCGCCAGGGCTGCGGCTCCGGCTGCTCCCGGCGCCAGCGTGCCGCGAGCATCCGGGCACGGGCGGACGGCTCGGAGGCCTCCGCGGACCGGACGAAGTCCTCGTCCAGGACGAGGCCGTCCCATTCCGCGCCCGGGAGCGGATCGGCTCCGCCTCCGTGCCCCGGCCGATAGCCGTCGCGCCCGGCTCGGGCCCGGTCCTTCCCGGCAGGGTCCTCGCCCGTGCGGGCCCGGTCCTCGCCACGGCGCTCCCCGGCACGGGCCCGGTCGTCCCCGGGCCGCGCGCCGTCCGCCCGGCGAGGGGTGCCGTCCGCCATGCCGTCCTCCCGTTCCTCTACGCGACAGGTCCGCTTCGCCCAGTGTGCCCGCGCCGGGGTGAACTCCCCGTCAAGGTCGCCCGCCCGCTGCCCGGCGCCCGCCGCTACTCCTCCCCCGCCAGTGTCAGCGACCGGAGTTTCTGCCCCGCGTACCAGGTGGCGAGCACGGTCACCGCGACGAGCAGCACGGTGGCCGTGGTCAGGCCGACGTCGGAGGTGACCAGGTCGCCCCCGGTGACCCGGTGGGCGACGGCCAGCGACCACTGCTGGATGCTGAGCGTGCGCGCACCGGCCACCAGGGAGCCGAACAGGGCCTCCCAGACGAGGGCGTAGACGAGCCCGAAGACCACGGCGTGCCGGGACACGGTGCCCAGGAGCAGGAAGACGGCCGTGTAGGCGATGGAGGCGACCAGCGCGGCCACCGTGTAGGCGACGGCGATCTGCTGGCCGTTGCCGTTCAGCACCAGCCCGGCGATCAGAGTGGGGACCGCCGAGAACACCATCGTCACCGCGATCGCGACGACGAGCTTGGTGAGGATGATGGTCGGCCGCCCGATCGGCTTGGCCAGCAGGTACACCACGGAGCCGTCGTCGATCTCCGGGCCGATCGCCCCGGTGCCGGCGATGACGCCGATGATCGGCACCATGGTGGCGAGCGCGAACCCGCCGAGGACGTCGGCCGCGGTCTGGTCGTCGGCACCGGTCAGTCCGCGGACGACCGCGGCGATCACGATGAGCAGCAGCGGCAGCGCCCCCAGGACGAGGGCGCGGCGGCGGCCGAGAAGGGCCCGGTAGGTGAGCCGGGCGACGGTGGGGTCGTACATCTTCGGCCTCCTACGCCGCGACCAGATACGAGAAGACGGACTCGAGGGACTCGTCGGACGGCGAGACCGTGAGCAGCCGGATGCCGTGGTCCCGGGCCACCCGGGGCAGCAGGGCGGTGAAGCGCGGGAAGTCGACGGCCTGGACGCGCAGCGCGCCCTCGGCGAGGTCGAACTCGATCCCGGACGTGGACGGGTCGGCGATCAGCGCGGCCGCGAGGGCGCGGTCGTCGCTGGAGCGGACCAGGTAGCGGTGCGGGCGGTCGGTCATCAGGCGGCGGATCCGGCGGAAGTCACCGCTGGCCGCATGCCGCCCGGCGACGATGACCTCGATGTGCCGGGCCAGTTGTTCGACCTCCTCCAGGATGTGGGAGGAGAACAGCACGGTGCGGCCCTCGTCGCCCATCCGCCGCAGCAGTTCCATCAGCTGCATGCGCTGGCGCGGGTCCATGCCGTTGAACGGCTCGTCGAGCAGCAGCAGGGACGGGTCGTGGACCAGGGCGCTCGCCATCTTCACGCGCTGGCGCATGCCCTTGGAGTAGGTGGCGATCTTCCGGTCCTGCGCGTACTCCATCTCGACCGTGGCCAGCGCCCGCCGGGCGGCCTCGGCTCCCAGCCCGTGCAGTTCGGCGTTGGCGACGACGAACTCGCGGCCGGTGAGGAAGTCGTACATCGCCTCGCGCTCCGGGACGAGGCCGATGTGCCGGTAGATCTCCTCGTTGCGCCACACCGGCCTGCCGTCGAGGGTGACGGTGCCGGTGGAGGGGGCCAGGAAGCCGCCCATCATGTGGATGAGGGTGGACTTCCCGGCGCCGTTGGGCCCGAGCAGGCCGGTGACGCCCGGGCCGATGGTCATGGTGATGTCGTTGACGGCGACCACGTTGCCGAACCAGCGGGAGACGTGGTCGATGGAGAGGGTGCTCATCGGCGCAGGCCGTTCTGCGAGGGTGACGGTGACGGACGGGTGGCGGGCGCGATCACAGTCCCGCCTTCCGGTAGCGGCGGATCAGCAGGCCGTAGCTCGCGGCGACCAGGCCGAGGCAGAGGAGTAGGTACACGGCTCCCTGCGCGCCGGTGGGGCCCTGGCCGCCGGGGAAGGCGCTGGAGGCGCCGAGGAAGGCGGACTGCACGCCGTCGATCAGGGTGACGGGCGAGAACAGGCCGAGCCAGGCGACGGCACCGGTGCTGTCCTGGTGGAAGGCGATGGCCTGGACGACGGAGACCGCGCCGTAGGAGATGATCAGCACGGCGATGACGGCGGCGATACCGAAGCCGCGGCGCGGTGTCAACGACGCGATGACCAGGCTGATCCCGGCGAACAGCAGCGAGAGCAGCGCCACGGAGAGCAGCCCCTGCGCGCAGCCGGCGGTCTGGTCGGCGAAGTCGAGCTTGGCCAGCAGCGCGCCCGCGTACAGCACCAGCAGCGGTGCCGCGGTCAGCACGAACAGGGCCGAGGCGAGGGCGGCGTACTTGGCACGGACGTAGTCGGCGATCTCGATCGGCCGGGAGAAGTACAGCGGAACGGTCTTGAAGCGCAGGTCGCGGGAGACCGACTGGGGCGCCTGGGAGGCGACGTACAGGCTGATGACGGCCTGCATCACGATCGCGTACCGCGTGTAGTCCAGCGGCAGCTCCTTGGCCTTGGTGGCGACGGCGACCGCGACCATGATGGCGGCCGGCACGCACATCACCACGAACAGCAGCATGGGCAGCACCTTGGACTTCACCGAGCGGCCGAGGCCGTAGGCGCCGCGCAGGGACTGCGAGTAGAGGGAGCGGGTGGCGTAGGAGCGGCCGAGGCGGGGGCCGTCGTAGCCGCGGTAGCCGATGTCGTGGATGCGGCTCTCGTCGCCGCGGCCGGCGGCTGCCGTACCGGCGGCCGGATACTCAGTCGCCATGGACGGCGGCCTCCTTCCGCGCGACCTGCGCGTGCTCGTGCTCGTGCCCGTCCTCGTCCCGGAAGACCTCCGCGATGTGGTGCCGGCGCTGTTCCATGCGCACCAGGCCCAGACCGAGGTCGGCGACGAGGTCGCGCACCAGGTCGTAGGTGTCCTCGCCGGCCGCGGTGAGCAGCAGCGTGCGGCCCGCGCCGGGCAGCGCGCCGCCGTCCTGGACGGCGGCGCCGCGGGCACGCAGTGCCTCGCGCAGCGCGGCGGTGCCGTCGGGGTGTTCGTCGCTGTCGGTGACCTCGATCGCGAGGGTGGTGGTGGTCTGGGTGAAGTCCGTGGTGGAGCTGGAGCGCAGCAGTCGGCCGCCGTCGACGACCACCACGTGGTCGCAGGTGCGTTCCAGCTCGCCGAGCAGGTGGGAGGTGACCAGGACCGAGATGCCGAAGTCGCGGTGGATGCGGCGGATCAGGCCCAGCATCTCGTCGCGGCCGACCGGGTCGAGGCCGTTGGTCGGCTCGTCGAGGAAGACCAGTCGCGGATCGTGGACCAGGGCCTGGGCCAGTTTGACGCGCTGCTTCATGCCGGTGGAGTAACCGCCGATGGGGCGGTAGCGCTCCTCGTAGAGCCCGACGTGGCGCAGCGTGTCCGCGGTCCGCTCGCGGGCGGCGGACGGCGGCAGTCCGGACATGCGGGCCATGTGCACGACGAACTCGGTGGCCGAGACGTCGGGCGGCAGGCAGTCGTGCTCCGGCATGTAGCCCACGCGCTCGCGGATGGCGGCGCCGTCCGCGGCGACGTCGAGGCCGAGCACCTCGGCGCGGCCCTCGGAGGCGGGGGACAGCCCCAGCAGGATCTTGATCAGGGTGGACTTGCCGGCCCCGTTGGCTCCGACGAGTCCGGTCACACCGGGCCCGATCTCCATGGACAGCCGGTCGAGCGCGGTCACCCGGGGGAACCGCTTGCTCAGGCTTTCGGTCACGATCACAGTCACGTCGTCGACGGTAGTGAGCCGCGCCGCGGTCGTCATCAGACCGCAGAGGCGTCCTGACGTCAGACCCAGGTCGTACGGGACCCTAGGGGATCCCCTGCCGGAGGGGCACACGCGGTCGGGGACGCCCGCTCGGAAGCGCTCGCCGGGGGTTCTCGGAGGCGCGCGATCGGGAGCGCCGCGCTCCCCGCACCCTATTGACGTCACGTCTAACAACTGACAGATTCACTCCCGTCACATGACGGGCACGTACCGCAGTCGACGAGGTCAGGTGGGGTGCTGGTGGGCACGGCAACGGCAGTGGCTCGGGGAGTCGCCACCGAACTGGAGGGCTTCCGGCGGGTGCAGCGCCTCGCCTACGCGTGCGCGGAGGCGGTGGCCGCCCGGCTCGAACCGGGCGTGACCGAGCGGGAGGCGGCGCGGATGCAGCGGGCGTGGCTGCACGAGCGGGGCGTACGGGACTGGTTCCACTTGCCGTTCGCCTGGTTCGGCGACCGCACGGCGTTCGCCGGTTTCCGGGTGCCGCTGCAGTTCTTCCCGACCGACCGCCGCCTGGAACCGGGGATGCCGTTCATCCTGGACATGGCACCCGTGCACGAGGGCTGCACGGCCGACGTCGGCTACTCGGGTGCGCTCGGCGCGAACCCCGTGCAGAGCCGGCTGATGGCCGACCTGGAGGCACACCGCGAGCTGATCCTGCGCGAGGTGCGCGAACGGCGGCCGCTGCGCGAGATCTACCGGGACGTCGACCGCCTCATGGTCCGCCAGGGATACGCCAACCGGCACCGCGCCTACCCCTTCGGGGTGATCGCGCACAAGGTGGACCGGATCAGCGCACGGCGCTTCTCACCGCGGGTGTTCGGCTTCGGCACCCGGGCCCTGAAGGGGCTGGCAAGCGACGCGCTGCACGGCCACCGCGAGGGCTGGTCCCCGCTGTGGTCGCCGTACCGCTTCTCCGACCACCCGCCGCAGCCGGGCCTGTGGGCGGTCGAACCGCATCTGGGCTTCCGCGGCACCGGCGCGAAGTTCGAGGAGATCCTGGTGGTCACCGACTCCCGGGACCCCGAGCAGAGCGCCTACTGGCTGGACGACGACCTGCCGCACGTGCGGCGCTGGGCGGAGGAGAAGTGAGACCGACGGGCATGCGTGAGCGCCGGGTGCGCAGTGGCGACGTGGAGCTGTGCGTGGCCGAGCTGGGCGATCCGGGACGGCCGACGGTGGTCCTGGTGCACGGCTACCCGGACAGCAAGGAGGTGTGGTCCGAGGTGGCCGGGCGACTGGCCGAGCGGTTCCACGTCGTCCTGTACGACGTGCGGGGCCACGGCCGCTCCACCGCGCCCCGCCCGCTGCGCGGGGGCTTCACGCTGGAGAAGCTCACCGACGACTTCCTTGCGGTGGCGGACGCGGTCAGCCCGGGCCGGCCGGTGCACCTGGTCGGCCACGACTGGGGCTCGGTGCAGTCCTGGGAGTTCGTGACGGTGCGGCGGACGGAGGGCAGGATCGCCTCCTTCACCTCGATGTCCGGGCCGTCGCTGGACCACTTCGGCCACTGGATCGGCCGGCGGCTGAGGCGCCCCACGCCCCGCCGCGTCGGGCAACTCCTCGGACAGGGCGCCAAGTCCTGGTACGTGTACCTGCTGCACACCCCCAAGCTGCCCGAACTGGCCTGGCGCGGACCGCTCGGCAAGCGCTGGCCGAGGATCCTGGAGCGCTTCGAGGGAGTACCCGGCGGCGACTACCCCACCTCCTCGCTGCCCGCGGACGCCGCGCACGGCGCCTGGCTGTACCGCGACAACGTGCGGTCCCGGCTGCGCCGACCGCGACCCGACGCGCACGCCCACGCGCCGGTGCAGCTGATCACCCCCCAGGGCGACGCCTTCCTGTCGGAGCGGCTCTACGACGAGCTGGGGGACTGGGTGCCGGAGCTGACCCGCCGCACCCTGCCGGCCAAGCACTGGATCCCGCGCACCCGGCCCGACCGGGTGGCCTCCTGGATCGGGGAGTTCGTCACCGCCGTGGAGGACGAGCAGCCCCGGCCCGCGGCGAGCGGCCGGTACGCCGAACGCTTCGGCGGGCAGCTCGTCCTGATCACCGGTGCGGGCAGCGGCATCGGCAGGGCCACCGCGTTCGCCTTCGCGGAGGCCGGGGCGCGGGTGGTGGCGGTCGACCGGGACGCGGAGGGCGCGGCCCGTACCGCCGAGCTGGCACATCTGATCGGAGCGCCGGAGACCTGGGCGGAGACCGCCGACGTCTCCGACGAGCAGGCCATGGAGAAGCTCGCGGAGAAGGTCCACAGCGCGTACGGCGTGGTGGACGTGCTGGTCAACAACGCCGGGATCGGCCTGTCGGGCGGCTTCTTCGACACCGGCACCGAGGACTGGCGCAAGGTGCTCGACGTCAACCTCTGGGGCGTCATCCACGGCTGCCGCCTGTTCGGCCGGCGGATGGCGGAACGCGGGCAGGGCGGGCACATCGTCAACACCGCCTCGGCCGCCGCGTACCAGCCCTCCCGGGCCCTGCCCGCCTACAGCACCTCCAAGGCGGCGGTGCTGATGCTGAGCGAGTGCCTGCGCGCCGAGCTGGCCGGACAGGGCATCGGGGTGACGGCGATCTGCCCCTGGCTGGTGAACACCAACATCACCGCCACCGCCCGCTTCGCCGGCTCGGACCCGGCGGAGGAGCGGCTCCACCAGCAGCGCACCGCCCGCCTGTACGGGCTGCGCAACTACCCTCCGGAGAAGGTCGCCGACGCCGTTCTGCGTGCCGTGGCGCGCAACGACGCGGTGGTCCCGGTGACGCCGGAGGCGCGGGGGGCGCATCTGCTGGGCCGGTTCGCGCCGGGGCTGCTGCGGGCGGTCGCGCGGTTGCGGCCGCCGGTGTGACGTGCCGGCCGCCCGGTCGTGGATCAGTTGTCCACAGAAACGCCAACCGGCCTGTGGATAACTTGACTTGACTGTGGATCAAACCTGCCGGAGAAAAAAGAATGCGTGATCCGCGTCTCCTCGCCATGCTGAGACCATGGACGACAGACGCGTGGTCAAGGTGTCGAAGTACCTCTCACGGCATCTGCGCCACCGGCCCGACCGCATCGGGCTCACGCCCGACGCGGCAGGGTGGGTGGAGATCGACGTCCTGCTCGCGGCGGCCGCGGCCCACGGCTTCCCGCTCACCCGCGAGGAGCTCGACCTCGTGGTGGCGCTCAACGACAAGCAGCGCTTCGCCGTCGAGGGGGACCGGATCCGTGCCAGCCAGGGCCACAGCATCGACGTGGACCTGGGCCTGCCACCGGCGACCCCGCCGCCGTACCTCTACCACGGCACGGTGGCCCGGAACCTGGACGCCATCCGCGCCGAGGGCCTGCGGCCCATGGGCCGGCACGACGTGCACCTCTCCGCCGACCGGGAGACCGCCGCCCGGGTCGGCGCCCGGCGCGGCCGCCCGGTCGTGCTCGCCGTGGACGCCGGCGCCCTGCACCGCGACGGCCACGTCTTCCACGTCAGCGCCAACGGGGTGTGGCTGACCCGGGCGGTCCCGGCACGCTACCTGCGGCCCACCGGGCCGCACTGAACGGAGCACGCAACCCCTGATCCGGGCCGCACCGACCCAAGCGCACAGCCACCCGCACGGGCCGCACCGACCGAAGCAGGCTGCCACCCGCACGGGCCGCACCGACCCGGACACGCGGCCACCCGGCCGGGCCCGCCGGTCCCGCGGCCGTCTGCGGGACACCGGACGGCGCAGGGGCTTCGCGCCCGCCGGGCCCCCGCTGCCCGGCCCCGCCGCCCGGTCCCGGCCCGGAAGGCGGACGGTGGCAGGCCGGTCGGCGGGTGCGCCTCACCGGGGATAGTTGCCGAGCCTGCTGGTCAGGGTGGCCAGGGTGGAGGCCGCCTCGGAGGCGTCGTCGACCCCGGAACCCCTGCCGTCGATGCCCAGCATGGTGACGACGTTCCCGGACCGCACGAACCACTCCTGCGCATCGGACGGCAGGTTGTTCTCGCTGGCCGGTGCGCCGCCGGCCTCGCGGGCCACACTGCGGTAGGCGAACCCGTCGGGGCCGGCCGCGGTGCGGGTGATCCGCCAGGTGACGTCGGTACCGGTATCCAGGTCCTTCGTGTGGCGCGCGTTCATGGCGTCGGCGCAGCCCAGGTAGTCCTCCCGGATCAGGTCCAGGGCGTGCTGCGCGGCGTCCGCGTCCTTGAAGTAGAAGGTGTCCTGGAACGCGTAGGCCTGCGAGTCCCGGGAGCTGCCGGCGGTGGCGTCGAACTCCCGCACCTCGATCGTGGCGTCGTGCAGCACGTCGTTCACGTCATGGGGCCCGCCGCAGACCCACAGCCACTGGAAGACGTTCGGGACGGACACGGGCTTCGCCTCGTGGGCCCGCCACCCGAACTCGTCGCCCAGCGGCACTTCCGAAGCGGTCAGCCACGTGCCGGGCACGTACCGGCCGGGAGTGGCTCTGGCCCCCTCGGCGGTCGCGGTGGGCGTGTCGGGCACGGCGGGAGGGCGGGCGGAGGAGGACGGCGTCGCGGGCGGCGAGGAGGACGGCGAGGAAGCCGACGAGGACGGTGAGGACGTCGGCGACGCCGTGGCGGTCGGACCGGACCGGGTCGGCGACGGCACCTGCGACACCGTGGTCGCCGGCTGGACCGTGCGGCCGCCGGTGACCTCCGTACGGTCCAGGGCGACGTACCCCAGGACACTCGCGGCGGCGAGGCCGACCAGCGGCAGCGCGACGGTGTAGAGGTGCCGGGTGCGCCGCACGGTCCGGGCGGGCGGAGCCGCCGGACGCAGATCGTGCACGCCGACCTCCTCGGCGCGGGCCCGCAGCGCCATCCGCAGCAGTGTCTCCGTCGGGCTGGGCACCGCGTTCCCCTCGTCGTCGGTCGGGCCGGCAGCCGACCTGCCCGCGGCCTCACCGGTCGGGAGGCCGTTCGCGTCGTCCGGCCGGGCGGCTTCGGTGGTTTCCACGGCTTCGGCGGCTCCGGCGGCTTCGGCGGCTTCGGCGGCTCCGGCGGCTCCGGCGGCTCCGGCGGCCTCGGTGCTGAGAGCGGCGGCGGGGCCGCGGTCGGGGCCGGGGCCCGGGGGGTGTGCCGGGCCGTCCGTCGGGGGCTGCACGGCCGCCGGGGTGTCGTCTCCGGCGCCACGGAATTTGCGGAATCGATTCATCGCACGTGTTCCAGCTTCTTCTCAAGAGCGTCCAGGGCCCGGCTGGCGGTCGACTTGACGGCGCCTCGGGAGAGGCCGAGGGTCTCGGCGATCTGCGCCTCGGTCAGGTCCGACCAGTAGCGCAGCACCAGCACCTCCCGCTGGCGGGTGGTGAGCTGCTGCAGCGCCACGAGAACGCGGCGGTGCTCGTCGTGGTGGACGGCGTGGTCCTCCGCGGAGGCGGCGTCCGGCTCGTGCGGGGGCACGTAGGCGCGCGCCGTCTGCCGTCGCCGCAGCACCGAGCGGGCGTTGTTCACCACCGCGGTGCGCAGGTAGGCGAACGGGTTGTCCAGGCCGTCCAACCGCTCGCCGTGGCGCTGGTACAGCGCGGCGAACGCGTCCTGGACCACGTCCTCGGCGATCTGCACCTCGTCCACCAGCAGGACCGCGAGGCGGACCAGCCCGAGCCGGTGAGCGTGGTAGAGGTCGGTCACCGTCGGACGGGGCTCCTCCTCGGACCGGTCGGCGCCGCCGCGCAGCAGCCTGAACCGCGGGCGGCGCGCGCCGGCGGCCCCGCCCCCGGGGCCGGCCCGGTCGATCGCGGCGCCGTCCGCCGTCTCGGCGCCGGCTCCGCCGGCCGCCTCGGCCCGGGTGCCGAACAGCACCAGGCGCAGCCATCCGGCAGCACCGCCGGTGCTCTGCCCTCTCCGGTACGGCTCGACCACCGGAGCGTAGGCACTCAGCACTGACATACATCCCCCCTGGGACAGTTCACTTGATCATCAGAGACTATGCGTGGTCGCGGCGGCGGCTCCGGACCGCCCCGAAGGCCAGGAAGCCGAGCGCGGCGGCGACCAGGCCGGCGAGCAGGACCGACGTGGCCCGGCCTCCGCCGGTGGCCGCCGCGGCCGCGACCGGAGCGCTCATCGCCGTGTCCGGGGCGGGCTGCGCGGCGGCCGGGGGGACGCCGTCCGGCACCGTGCCGGCGGCCGGCCCGGTGGACGCCGGGGCCGGGGCGGCAGGTTCGGCGGTCGCCTCGGCGGCGGGCGTCCGCGCGGCGGGCCGGGCAGCGACGGGGGCGGGCTCGGCGGCCGAGGGCCCCACGGCGGCCGACGGGGTGCCGGAGGCGGCCGGGGTGCCGGAGGCGGCCGGGCGGGAAGGCTTCGCCGCCGGGCGGACGATGTCGACGTTCCGGACGGTCACCGGCCCCGACGGGGGCAGTTGCAGGGACCCGTCGGCGGAGACGGCGTCGTAGAGCTGAAAGGAGTGCACGGCCGGCGGGAGACCGGGTGCCACCGTCAGCCGGAAGGTCCCGGTCCACCGGGCGCCCGCGGCGAGCGCGTGGTCGACCAGCGCGCTGTCGACGCTGAACGTCGGGTCGCAGCCGACCGCCGTCGGAACGGTCTTCCAGACACCGCCGACAAGGGCCTCCAGACGGGTGTTCCGCGGGCTAAGCCCACCGTCCTCGGTCCAGCCGTAGATCCCGAGTTCGACGGAGACGTTCTCGTAGTCCGCGCCGGTCCCGTTGTACTCGGAGAGCGTGAAGGTCCACGGCTCGCCGACGGTCAGCGGGCCGTGGGCGTCGCTGCCGAGCGTGAGGATCCCCTGGTGCGTCCCGGGCTTCTCCGCCGGCTGATCGCCCGGACGGACGACGCGGTGCGCGCCGCCGCAGGTCGTCGGCGCGGCGGCCTCGTCGGCCGCCGCCGCGTCGGCGGTGCCCGCCACCGTCGCGAGGGTGGCGGCGGCAAGGATGACATTCTTCGTGAAACGCCTGGAAAAGGGCGTACGCATGACAGGGTCCCCCTGGGATCGGCTGGGTTGGTGGTGAACATCGGTCCGCGGGTGTCGGTACCGGACTCACGGGCCCCGCTCGCCGGCCCGGCTCACCGGCCCGACTCGTGGGCGCCGCTCGTGGGCCCGTTCCCCGCGCCCTCGAACCTAAAGACGTCCATCCCCCACGGGGGTTGCAGGTGACCTCGGAAGTTTTTTCGCGGGCCCGGAACCCCGGCCGGCAGGGGGCGCCCCACCGCGCCCGATGCCCGTTTCCGGGGGAAAGGACCGGTCAGGGCACTACGCTGAGGGCATGCGGGTACTGGTTGTCGAGGACGACCCCGGGATCGCGGACCTCCTGGTGCGCGGGCTGCGCCGAGCCGGCTACACGGCCGGCAGCGTGTCCAGCGGACACCAGGCGCTCGCGGCCGCGCCGGAACCCGATGTGGTGCTCCTGGACCTGGGGCTGCCCGATCTGGACGGCGTCGACGTCTGCCGGCGGCTGCGGCGCCGCTCGGACGTGGCGATCATCGTCGTCACGGCCCGGGGCGAGGAGGGCGACCGGGTCGCCGCACTCGACGAGGGGGCCGACGACTACCTGGTCAAGCCGTTCGGCCTGGCCGAGCTGCTCGCCCGCATCCGGGCCGTGCTGCGGCGCGTGCATCCCGTCGACGCCTCGGGCCCGGAGGTACTGCGCCACGGCCCCCTGGAGATCGACCTGCGCACCCGCAAGGTCACCGTGGCGCAGCGGGAAGTGGCGCTCACCCCGAAGGAGTTCGACATCCTGGAGTCGCTGGCCGTCGACCCCGGCCGGGTGGTGACCCGGCAGGAGATCCTGGAGCGGGCCTGGGACGCCCACTGGTACGGGCCGACGAAGGTGCTGGACGTCCACATCGCGGCCCTGCGGCGCAAGCTCGACGTCCCCGGACTGGTCGAGACGGTGTACGGCAGGGGCTTCCGCCTGGGAACGGCGGACGCGGACCCGGCAGGACCCGTACGGCGATGACCCGGCGGATCGCACTGTCCGTCATGGCCCTGATCATCGTGGTCCTGGCACTGGCCGTCGTACCGCTCGGGCTGTCGCTGGTGGGACGCGAGCAGACCTCCTTCCGGGACAGCACCGAGGCGGCGGACCAGGCCATCGCGTCCGCCGCGGAGGAGTACCTCTCCGACCGCCGCTCCCCCGCCTCCCTGCAGCAGTTGCTGGTGCGGACGGAGCAGACCGGCGACTGCGCCGCGGTGTTCGACTCCCGCGGGCGCCGCACGGCCGCCACCCCCTGCCCGGACCAGACCGAGGGGGAGGCCGAGCGGGCCGCCGAGGACTGGGCCGCGCTCGCCCGCCGGGTGATCGACGCGCCGGCGACGGTGACCCTGGAGCGCGACGACCGGCTCCTCGTCGCGGTACCGGTCGGCGACACCGCACAACCCGTCGGCGCCGCCGTGCTCTCCCGGTCGACGGAGCCGATGAACGAGCGGATCTCCGCGATGTGGTGGCGGATGGCGCTGCTCGGCGTCACCGGACTCGCCGCCGGCGCGCTGCTCGCCGTGACCCTGGCCCGCTGGGTCGGCCGCCCGCTGCGCGCCGTGGACGCCGCGGCCCGGCAGCTCGGCGAGGGCGACCTGGAGGCCCGGGCGGCCGGCGGCCGCGGACCGGACGAGGTGCGCAGGCTCGCGGCGACCTTCAACACCATGGCCGCCCGGCTGGAATCGCTGATCCACGGTCACCGGGTCGTGGTCGCCGACGTCTCGCACCAACTGCGGACCCCGCTCACCGCGCTGCGGCTGCGCCTGGACGTCCTCGCGGCGGACGCCGACGACGACACGGCCTCCGAACTCGCCTCCGCCCAGGAGGAGATCGCCCGGCTGTCCCGGCTGGTCGACGGGCTGCTGGCGGTGGCCCGCGCGGAGAACGCGGTACCCCGCCCGGTTCCGGTACGCGTCGACGAGGTGGTGGAGGACCGGCTCGCCGCCTGGAGGCCGGTGGCGACGGAGCGGCACATCGCACTGACGTCCCGCTGCCGGCCCGGGCTGACCGCCGGGCTCGGTGCGGGCGACCTGGAGCAGGTCCTCGACAACCTGCTGGCCAACGCGCTCGACGCGCTGGGCGAGGGCGCCCGGGTGCACCTCGAGGGGCTGGCCCGCCGCGACCGCGCCGTACTGACGGTGGCCGACGACGGCCCCGGGATGAGCGCCCCCGCACGCGAGGCCGCCTTCCACCGGTTCGGCAACCCGGAGGCCTCGGGCACCGGCCTCGGACTGGCCATCGTGCACCGGCTGATCACCGCCAACGGCGGCACGGCCCGCCTGGAGGAGACCCCGGGCGGCGGCCTGACCGTCGTACTGGACCTGCCCGCGGCAGGTCTTAACCAGTTCTGAGGATTTCCTGAACGCGTTCCTGAACGGCCGCACGGCAGGGTTGAAGTCGGAGAACACCTCACTGCGAACCTGCAGTCGGAGAACACCTCGCTGCCGAGGAGTCAAGCCATGCCTCTCCCCGACCCCGCCGTCCGAGCCGCCGTGCACCGGCGCGCACAGGGACGGCGTCGCGTGGGCAAGACCACCCGCTGGGTGCTGGCCACCGCCGTCGCCGGCACCGCCGCGCTCGGCGCCGGATACGCGCACGCGATCCCCGGCACCCACCCGGCACCGGCCTCCACCACGCCCGACAACGGCACCAGCAGCACCCAGGGCGGACTGCGCGCCCCCGGGCAGGCTCCCGGGACGACCTCGCAGGCGCCGCAGACCCAGTCGGGTGCGTCATGACCGCCCCCGTCACCCGGCCGCCGAGCCGGGACCCGGCCCGCACCTCGATGCGCGCACTGGGGACCACGGCCGTACTGCTCACCGCGGACCCGGCCCGGGAGGGCCGGGCGCTGGACGTGCTGCGGGCCGAACTCGACGCCGTCGACGCCGCCTGCAGCAGGTTCCGCGGCGACTCCGAACTCAGCCGGGCCAACGCGGCAGCGGGCACCGGCCGCCCCGTCCCGGTCGGGCCGCTGCTGGCCGAGGCCGTGGACGCGGCACTGCGCGCCGCCGAACTCACCGGCGGCGCCGTGGACCCCACGGTGGGTCCGGCCCTCGTCGCCCTCGGCTACGACCGGACGTTCCGCGAGGTCCCCCCGACCGGACCGGAACCCGTGCTCAGGCCCGCCCGCGGCTGGCGGGCGGTCGGCTGGGACCCGGCACTGCGGCTGCTGCGGCTGCCCGCCGGAACCGCCCTCGACCTGGGCGCCACGGCCAAGGCGCTCGCCGCCGACCGGGCGGCCCGCCGGGCGGCCCGGGCGGCCGGCTGCGGAGTCCTGGTCAACCTCGGCGGCGACCTGGCGGCGGCCGGGCCGCCCCCGGACGGCGGCTGGCGGATCGCCCTCGCCGACGACCACGCCGCCCCGCTCCCCCGGCCGGGACCGGTCGTCACCGTTCGGGACGGCGGCCTCGCCAGCTCGGGCACCGCGGTCCGCACCTGGCGGCGCGGGGGCCGGCTCCGGCACCACATCGTCGACCCGGCCACCGGCGACTCGGCGCCCGAGGTCTGGCGGACCGTCAACGTGGCCGCCGCCACCTGCGTGGACGCCAACACCGCCGGCACCGCGGCGGTCGTCCTGGGCGAGCGGGCCCCCGGCTGGCTGCGCCGCACCGGCCTGCCGGCCCGGCTGGTCCGCCCCGACGGACGCGTACTGCGGGTGAACGGATGGCCCGCCGACCCGGGGGGAGGCCCCCGATGACCGGCTCCGCAACCGCCCTGAGCGCACTCGCGTCCGGCCCGAGCCCGCTCTGGTACGCCACCCGGGCCTCCGGCACGGCCGCGCTCGTCCTGCTCACCGCCACGGTCGCGCTCGGTGTCGCGGCAGGCGGGCGGTACGCGCCCCCGCGGATCGCCAGGTTCGAGGTGTCCGCGCTGCACCGCAACCTCTCCCTGCTCACCCTGTCCTTCCTCGGCCTGCACATCGCCACCGCCGTCGCCGACGGCTACGCCCACATCGGCCCGGCGGCCGCCGTCGTACCGTTCGCGTCGGCGTACCGGCCGCTGTGGGTGGGCCTCGGCGCGGTGGCCCTGGACCTGCTGCTGGCCGTCGGGGTGACCAGCGCCCTGCGCCACCGGCTGGGTCGCCGCAGGTGGAAGGCGGTGCACTGGCTCGCGTACGGGGCCTGGCCAGTGGCGATGTTCCACGCCGCCGGCACCGGCACGGACACCCGGCTGGGCGCCCAGCTCCTGCTGTACGCGGGCTGCCTGCTGACCGTGCTCGCCGCGGTCGGATGGCGGCTCGCCCGCGCCGCCGGAGCCTCCGGGCGCCGGGTCCGGCTCTGGGCGGTGCCCGCCACGGCGCTGGTGCCGGTGGTGCTCACCGCCTTCCTCGCCGCCGGGCCCCTCCGGCCGGGCTGGGCGCACCGGGCCGGCGGCTCCGTGCCCGCCACCGCCCCGGCCCGAACCCCCGACCGGCCGAGCACATCACCCACGACCACCCCTCAGCCGACGACCGGCGAGGACGACACGGAGGGAGGGGACGGCGAGTGAACCCCGACACCGTCACCACGTCCACCGCGCCGGGCATCCGACCGCCGGACGGCCCCTACGGCATCCGCCTGCTGCACGGCTGGTACCGGACCGGCGGGCCCGCAGGCCTCGCCGAACACCTGGACCGCTACGGGCCCGCCCCGCTGGCAACCGCACGCGGATCGCTGGTGGACGCCGTCGAGCGGGCCGGGCTGACCGGCCGGGGCGGGGGCGGGTTCCCCACCGGCCGCAAGCTCGCCGCGGTCGCCGGAAAGCGGGGGCCCGCCGTCGTGATCGCCAACGGCATGGAGAGCGAGCCGGCCAGCCGCAAGGACGCGACGCTGCTCCATCTCGCCCCGCACCTGGTGCTCGACGGGGCCGTGCTCGCCGCGGAGGCGGTCGGCGCCACCGCGGTGCACGTGTGCCTGGCCCGCACCCGCGAGGACCAGCACGGCGGGCTGGCAAGGGCGCTGGCGGAGCGCCGGCGGGCCGGGACGGACCGCGTCGCGGTGCACGTGCACACCCTGCCGCACCACTTCGTCTCCAGCGAGGAGACCTCGCTGGTGAACTGGCTGAACGGCGGTGAGGCCCGGCCACAGGCCACCCCGCCCCGCCCGTTCGAGAAGGGGGTCGACCGGCGCCCCACACTCGTCGACAACGTGGAGACCCTGGCGCATCTCGCGCTGATCGCCCGCTACGGGCCCGGCTGGTTCCGGGAGTACGGCACCCCCGAGGCGCCGGGCACCACCCTGGTGACGCTGTCCGGCGCGGTGCGCTCCCCGGGCGTGTACGAGGTCCCGGCGGGCAGCCCCGTCACCGGGGCGCTGGACGCGGCCGGCGGGCCCACCGGACGACTCGGCGCGGTGCTCGCGGGCGGCTTCTTCGGCCACTGGCTGCCCGTGCCGTTGGAGGCCGCGGCCCTCGGCCGGGGCGCCGGGGTGCTGGCGGCGCTGCCGGAGGAAGCGTGCGGTCTCGCGGAGACCGCCGCGGCACTGGGCTACCTGGCGGCGCAGAGCGCCCGGCAGTGCGGACCCTGCCGGCTCGGACTCCCCACCGTGGCCGAGGACTTCGCCGAACTGGCCTGGGGGCGGTCCGTTGCCGCGGCGCTGGACCGCCTGAACCGGCGCCTCGGCCTCCTCCCCGGCCGCGGTGCCTGCCGCCATCCCGACGGCGCCGCCCGGCTCGCCGCCTCCGCGCTGCGGGTCTTCGGCGACGACGTGCACCGGCACGCCCGCCACGGGCCCTGCGCCGCCGCGCACGCCCCGCTGACCCTGCGGGTGCCCGCCGCCCGGCCACCGGAGGAAGGGGAATGGCGATGACCCGGGAGCGCGCCCTCACCATCGACTTCACCGCCTGCGACGGCCACGGGCTCTGCGCCGAGCTGCTGCCGGAACTCGTCGAGCTGGACGAGTGGGGCTACCCGGTGTTCCGTGCCACGACCGTCCCCGCCGGGCTGGTGCGCGATGCCCGCAGTGCCGTCGCCGCCTGCCCGATGATGGCGCTCCGGCTGACCCCCGCCCCCGCCCCCGACCGGGCCGGGCCACCGGGCGGCACGGCCCGCCGGGAACGCACGCCGGAGGCGGGACTGCGCTGAACCTGCGGTCCGGGACGGCCGTCAGGGGCGGCGGGCGACCACGGTGACCGCCCCCGCGCCGACCACCACCAGGGCGAAGCCGGCCCCGAGCAGCAGACCGGACGAGTCGCCGCTGCCGGTGGAGGCGAGCTGCGGCACGGCGGAGGCCGCCGTGGAGGGGAGTGCGGTCGGCGAGGCCGGCGCGTCTGCGGTTCCCGTCGTCGCCGCGGCCTGCGCGGCGGTACGACCGGCTGCCGGAGTCGGGTCGGTCTGCGGGGGCGCGGTCTCGTCCGGGGTCTGCGCCGGTGCGGTGCTCTCGGCGGGGAGGCGGACGATGTGGAGGGTGTGTCGCCGCACGGTGCCGGAAGGCTCGGTACCGAGGAACACGACGATGTCCCGCTGGTCGGCCGGCGCCTTGTCGGAGAGCGCGACACGGAACAGGAAGCGGGCGGCGTGGCCGCTGTCGAGGTGCTGCGCGAGGACGGACGTGTCGGGGTTGATGACCGGGTCGCAGGAGTGGTGCACCGGGAGGGTCTTCCACTGTCCGCCGGTCATGACCTGGACCGTGAAGTCCTCCGGTCGGAGGTTCGTGGGACCCCCTGCGCCCGAGCCCGACTCCAGGTTGTCGAAGCCGAGCACGGGCCGGAGGTCCTCGTAGGCCGCTCCGGTGAAGTTCGCCATCTCCACGGAGAGTTCGACCGGTGCACCCCCCGCGGTGAGGGAGCTGGGCGTGCCCGGCAGGAAGGAGATCTCCGGGTCGCCCTCGTGCTGGGCGGTGGCCGGGGCCGACGCGGTGGTGTCGCCCCCTCCGCAGGCGGCCCAGGCCGCCGGAGCCCCCGCGAACAGCGGCACGGCCGAGCCGAGCACGGCGGCGGCGGCCGCGGAGACGAGGAAACGGGAACGGCGGCGGTTGAAGCGGGCAGACATCGGAGGACCCCCTGGAACACGGACACGGACACGGACACGGACACGGACACGGTGGCGAACACGGACGCGGTGGCGGCATGGCGGCGTGGCGGCTTGGAAGTGCGTCCCGCCCCCTCGCCGCTTTCGCGGCGGAAACCCGGCGGACGCTCTGTGATGATCCTCTCACCGCGATGTCGCTTCATGATCGACACCTCGTCACGGCGGCGTAACAGGCACCGTTCCGTGGGCGCACCCGACCGGGCGCGGCCGGCCGGACGGGGCCCGGCCGCGGCGTGCCCGACCGGAGCGTGTCCAGCCCTGGCGTGCCCCGAACGGAGCCTTCCCGCCAGAGGACGCCCATCCGAGACGTGCCCCGAACGGACCGATCCCACCAGAGGACGCCCATCCGAGAGGTGCCCCGAACGGACCGTTCCCGCCCAGGCGTGTCCGGTTCGCGGAACCTGCGCGCCGGGCCGCTTCAGCCGAGTTGGGCGAGGGCCTCCGTGGCGATGGACTCGAACACGGTCGGGTCGGCGGCGAAGTCCGAGTCGGGGATCGGCCAGTGGACCACGATCTCGGTGAAGCCGAGCTCGCGGTGGCGGCCCGCGAAGTCGACGAAGGCGTCGAGCGACTCCAGTGGCCCGTTCCGGTCCGGGGTGAAGCCGTGGAGCAGGATCCGGTCCAGGTCGGCCGGATCACGGTCGATCTCCGAGCACGCCTTGCCGAGCTTCTCGATCTGGCCGCGCAGCGCACCCACCGACTGCTCCGGGGTCCCCGTCTCGTACAGCTTGGGGTCACCCGTCGTCACCCACGCCTGCCCGTAGCGGGCGGCGAGCCTCATACCGCGCGGACCGGTCGCCGCCACCGCGAAGGGGAGCCGGGGCCGCTGGGTGCAGCCGGGGATGTTGCGGGCCTCCTCGGCCGTGTAGAAATCGCCCTGCTGCGAGACCGCCCCCTCGGTGAGCAGCCGGTCCAGCAGCGGTACGAACTCACCGAACCGGTCCGCCCGCTCCCGCGGCGTCCACGCCTCCTGGCCGAGCACCGCGGCGTCGAAACCGTTGCCGCCGGCCCCGATACCGAGGGTGATGCGCCCGCCGGAGATGTCGTCGAGCGAGATCAGCTCCTTCGCCAACGTCACGGGGTGCCGGAAGTTGGGCGAGGTGACGAGGGTGCCCAGGCGCATCCTGTCCGTGGCCGTTGCCGCGGCCGTGAGAACGGGCAGGGCGCCGAACCACGTGCCGTCCCGAAAGCTGCGCCAGGAAAGGTGGTCGTAGGTGTACGCGGCGTGGAAGCCGAGTTCCTCGGCGCGCTGCCACTTGGCGCGGCCTCCCCCGTGCCAGGGGTCGACGGGAAGGATGACGGTGCTCAGGCGCAGACTCATGCCACCGAGCCTACGTCCGACGCGGGCGCGCCTTCCCGTGCTCCCGAGCCCTGACGGCCGACGCTCCGACCGGAGTTCCCCGGGAGGGCGACGCGGCTGTCGGGCCGAGGCGAGCGGCGCTTCCCGGCTGCCGCTCGCGCCGCGGTACGGCCGGCGTTCGGGGCCCGCCGATGTCGTCTGCGCCTCATCTGTGCGGACTTCTGCACGGGCGTGCAGGCATATGCGGGACAATGGGCGGGTGACCTCAGCGACCCGACAGCCCGAGACCCCGGCCTCCACCGTCCCGCCGCGGCTGATCGCCACCGACCTGGACGGCACCCTGCTGCGCGACGACAAGTCGGTGTCCCCCCGCACGGTCGCCGCGCTGGCCGCCGCCGAGCGGGCCGGCATCGAGGTCTTCTTCGTCACCGGCCGCCCCGCTCGCTGGATGAACATCGTCAGCGACCACGTCCACGGCCACGGCCTGGCGATCTGCGGCAACGGCGCCGCCGTGGTCGACCTGCACGGCGGCCCGGGCGCCCACCGGTTCGTGAAGGTGCGGGAGCTGGCCCGCCGGAACGCGCTGGACGCCGTACGGCTGCTCCGCGAGGCGGCCCCGGGCACGGCGTACGCCATCGAGCAGACGTACGGCTTCCACCAGGAGCCGCACTACCCGAAGCTGCACATGGAGGTCCCCGACATCCTCCTCGCCGCCGAGGAACTGCTGGACCGGCGGGGCCCCCTGCCCGACGAGCCGGTGCTGAAGATCCTCGCCCACCACGCCTCACTCGACCCCGACGCCTTCCTGACCCTGGCCCGACTCGCCCTCGGCGAGCGCGCCGCCGTCACCCGGTCCAGCCCCAGCGCCCTTCTCGAGATCAGCGGCCCCGGCGTCTCCAAGGCGAGCACGCTCGCGCTGTGCTGCGCCGAACGCGGCATCTCCCCCGAAGAGGTCGTCGCCTTCGGGGACATGCCCAACGACGTCGAGATGCTGTCCTGGGCGGGCCGCTCGTACGCCATGGGCAACGCGCACCCCGACGTGCTCGCCGCGGCGTCCGGGCGGACGGTCGCCAACAACGAGGACGGGGTGGCGGTCGTCATCGAGGAACTGCTGGCCGGGCTCCCGTAGTCAGCCGACCGGCACCCCGCGCGCGGCCAGCCACGGCACCGGATCCAGCGCCGATCCCATCTCCGGGGTGACCCGCACCTCGAAGTGCAGGTGCGGGCCGGTGGAGTTGCCGCTGGTGCCCGACTGGCCGATCCACTGTCCGGCAGCCACCCGCTGCCCCTGGTCCACGGCGACCGCCGCCAGATGCGCGTACTGCGTGTAGTAGCCGCCGGTGTGCTGGATGACGACCTGGATGCCGAAGGCGCCTCCGCAGGACACCCTCACCACGTGGCCGGCGCCGACCGCCCGCACCGGTGTGCCGATCGGCACCGCGAAGTCCTGCCCCGTGTGCCGGTGCGCCCAGCGCGCGCCACCGCTGCCGAACCCCGCGGAGAGCCGGTACGTCCGCACCGGCGCGACCCAGGTACGCGTGCCGTCGAGCGGCGGCTGGTCGAGCCGTACCGCGCCCCGGCAGCTACCGGCCGCGACCGCCTCGTCGGCCTGCCCCTGCAGCCGCCACCGCGCCTCCTCCAGCTTCGCCCGGATGCTCTCCTGCAGCGACGCCAGCTCGGTGTTGCGCTTCTCCAGTTCCCGCCAGGCAGAAGCCGCCTTCGCCTCGTCCGCCGTGAGTCGGGCCTCGGCGTGCCGGCTCCTGCTGATGGCCTGGTTGACGGCGGTGTCGGCCTGGGAGAAGAAGTGCTGCCCGCGCATCAGCTCCTCGGGGCTGTCCGCGAGGATGATCCGCGCGGCCAGCGGGATCCCGCCGCCGCTGCGGTACTGGGCGCGTGCGATCCGGCCCAGGTCGTCGTGCAGTCCGGCGATCCGCTGCCGCTCCCGGTCGAGGAGTTCCTCGACGTGCTGGGCCCGAGCCCGCTGCTCCTCCGCAGCGCGGCGCCCCGCCTCGTACCGCTGCGTCGCCACCGCAGCGTCCTGGTAGAGCCGGGCCACCTGCGCACTGAGCGCGGGACCGTCACCGGAGTCCCCGTCGGCCGCCGTGGGGCGCGCCGCGAGTACCGCGAACACGCACAGCAGGGCGGGAACGAGCAGCGGAAGGCGGCGGGATGAGCGCATATCAGCGATCGTGTCGCGGTTGCCCGGTCCGGTCCTGTTCACGTCGTACGGCTGGGGGATCCAGCGCCCCGAACGGGTCAACGAGCCTGCCGCGAGGAGGCTCTGACCGGGTGTCCGCACGGGACCGTTCCCACACCGACGGCGGGGAGGGCCCGCCCGGTCCGGGAGCGGAGCAGTGAACGGGGTGCGGGGGCGCGGGCGCAAACGGGGTTCGGGGAGCGGGCGCAGACCGGGGTCCGCGGCGCGCCGTGCGGGCTCGGCTACCGCGCGGCCGCCAGGAGCTCCTGGGAAGCCTCCTCGCGCTCGATCATCCGCCGCAGTGGACCGTCCACCACGGCCAGCTCCCCGTAGGCGCCGCGCTGCACCACCCGGCCGTCGGCCAGGACGACCACCTCGTCCACCGCCTCCAGCCCGGCGAGGCGGTGGGTGATGAGCAGCGTCGTCCGTCCCTCGGTGGCCGCCAGGAGGTCGGCGGTGAGCGCGTCGGCCGTGGGCAGGTCCAGGTGCTCGGCCGGCTCGTCCAGCACCAGCACGGGAAAGTCGGCGAGAAGGGCGCGGGCCAGCGCCAACCGCTGCCGCTGGCCGCCCGACAGCCGGGCCCCGTGCTCGCCCACCATCGTGTCCAGGCCGTCGGGAAGGCTGTCGGCCCAGTTCAGCAACCTGGCCCGGGCGAGCGCGTCGCGCAGGTCCTCCTCGGTCGCGTCCTTCCTGGCCAGCAGCAGGTTCTCCCGGACCGAACTGTCGAAGAGGTGGGCGTCCTGCGCACACAGCCCGACCAGCCGACGCACATCGTCGCCGTCGAGGGAGCGGGCGTCCGTCCCACCGAGTGTGTAGCTACCCGCGTCGGCGTCCAGGAAGCGCAGCAGCACCTGCGCCAGGGTCGTCTTTCCGGAGCCGGACGGCCCCACCACGGCGATCCGCTGCCCGGGTACCAGGGTCAGGTCGAGACCGGCCAGGGCGTCGCGCTGCTGTCCGGCATGGCGTGCGGTCAGGTTCCGGAGGACGACCGGGAAGGGGTTCGGGGGCGCCGGGAGCGGCCGGACGGGTTCCCGCACGGGCTCGGGGGAGTCCAGCACCTCGTACACGCGCTCGGCGCTCCTGCGGACCCGCTGCCGGTACTGGACCGCCGCCGGCAGCCCGAGGACGGCTTCGAAGGCGGCCAGCGGCACGAGGACGACGACGGCCAGGGCCACGCCGCTCAGCCGGCCCTCGGTGACTCCCCGGGCGCCCGCCAGAGCGGCGGCGGCGACCGTCAGCCCGGAGGCCAGAGCGGTCAGTCCGGCGCCGAGCGCAGTGGCGGTCGCCGCACGGGAAGCGATCCGGGTGAGAGTTCCGTCGGCCTGCTTCGCGGCGGCCGTGCGGGCTGGCAGCGCACCGGCGACCGTCAGCTCCGCGGTGCCCGTGAGCAGGTCGGCCACTCGGGTGGCGAGTTCTCCGCGGGCGGGTGCGAGGCGGCGCTCGGCACGGCGCGCCACGGCGCCGGTGAGCAGCGGCACACCGACACCGGCGGCCAGCAGCCCGGCGGCGAGCACGGCGCCCGCCTCGGGCAGCAGCCAGGCGGTGAAGCCGACGGACGCGGCCGAGACCAGCACGGCCGTGCCCGCAGGCAGCAGCCAGCGCAGCCAGTAGTCCTGGAGAGCGTCCACGTCGGCCACGACCCGTGCGAGGAGGTCGCCGCGCCGGGAACCGCGCAGTCCTGCCGGTGACAACCGCTCCAGTCGCCGGAAGACCGCGACCCGGGTGTCGGCCAGCATGCGCAGCACCGCGTCGTGGGAGACCAGCCGCTCGGCGTAGCGGAACACGGCCCGCCCGATACCGAAGGCGCGGGTCGCCGTCACCGCGACCATCAGGTACAGCACGGGCGGCTGCTGGGAGGCCCGCGAGATCAGCCACCCCGACGTGGCCATGAGGCCGACGGCGCTTCCCAGGGCCAGGCCGGCGAGCAGCAGCGCGAGCAGGAGGCGGCCGCGCCGGGGACCGGACATCGCGCGCACGCGGGCCAGGACCGAGCGGCCGGTCGACGGCGCCACCGCGGTCACGGGCTCTTCGGACGCGACGGCCCGCACGGCCGCGGCACGGTCCGGCTGCCGGTCCGCACCGGGTGCGCGGAGCGGACGGGATGCGGTCGAGTCGGCGGGCTGCTCGGCGGGTTCCGCGAGCCGTACCACCCGGTCCGCCACCGCCAGCAGAGCGGGCCGGTGCACCACCAGCAGTACGGTGCGGCCGACCGCCAGTCGGCGTACCGCGGCCACGACATCGGCCTCGGTCCGTCCGTCGAGTGCGGCCGTCGGCTCGTCCAGCAGCAGTACCGGCCGGTCGGCGAGGAAGGCCCGGGCCAACGCGAGCCGCTGGCGCTGCCCGGCGGAGAGCCCGGCCCCGTCCTCGCCCAGCACCGTTTCAAGCCCGTCCGGCAGGGAGTCGACGAAGTCGAGCGCACCGGCGTCGGACAGCGCCTGTCGTACGGCGATGTCGTCGGCGCCCGGCCGCGCCAGCCGGACGTTCTCCGCCACGGTGCCGGCGTACAGGTGGGGATGCTGCGGCACCCAGGCGACGCGCGCTCGCCACTGTTCCAGGTCCAGATCGACCAGGTCGGCGCCCCCCACCCGCACCCGGCCGGCCACCGGGGGGACGAATCCGAGCAGGGTGTGCAGCAGTGTCGACTTCCCTGCACCGCTGGGGCCGACGAGCGCGACTGTCTCCCCGGGCGCCACGGCGAACGACATCCTCGTCACGGCGTCGGCGGCCCGGCCTGGATAGCGGACCGTCACCTCCTCGAAGGCGATGCCGCCCGCGGGCACGGAAGCCGATCCGCAGACCGGCGGCGGCGTCTCCAGCACGGCGAAGATCTCCTCCGCCGCCGCCAGACCTTCGGCGGCAGCGTGGTACTGCGCGCCCACCTGCCGCAACGGCAGGTATGCCTCCGGCGCGAGCACGAGGATGACCAGTCCGGTGTACAGGTCCATCTCGCCGCGGACGAGGCGCATCCCGATGGACACGGCGACCAGGGCGACCGAGAGCGTGGCGAGCAGTTCGAGGGCGAAGGAGGAGAGGAAGGCGATGCGCAGGGTCTTGAGGGTCGCCTGCCGGTAGTCGCCGGTGATCCGACGGATGGACTCGGCCTGCGCCTTGGCCCGGCCGAAGACCTTCAGCGTGGGCAGTCCGGCGACGACGTCCATGAAGTGGCCGGACAGCCGGGACAGCAGCCGCCACTGGTGCTCCATACGGGCCTGTGTGGCCCAGCCGATCAGCATCATGAAGACCGGGATGAGCGGAAGGGTGGCGACGATGATGGCGGCCGAGACCCAGTCCTCCGTGACGACCCGGGCGAGCACCGCGACCGGCACGACCACCGCGAGCCCCAACTGCGGCAGGTAGCGGGAGAAGTAGTCGTCAAGGGCGTCGACCCCTCGGGTGGCCAGGTTGACCAGGGACCCGGTCCGCTGTCCGCCCAGCCATCCGGGACCCAGTGCGGTGGCCCGCTCCATCAGACGGCCGCGCAGCTCCGACTTCACCGCCGCGCTCGCCCGGTGGGCGGCCAGTTCGGTGAGCCAGGAGACCAGCGCACGCCCGCAGCCGACAGCCACCAGCAGGAGCAGGGGAGTGCGCAGCTCGGCGACCGACATGCCCTGCTGGAAGGCTCCGACCACCGTCTCGGCGATGAGCATCGCCTGAGCGATGACCAGTGCCGCGCCGACAGCACCGAGGCCGACGACCGACAGGAGGAAGAGGCGGGTGGCTCGGGCGTAGCGGAGAAGTCGTGGATCGACAGGTTTCACGTGGAACATGCCCTTCGACACAGGGAGGGCGTTTCACGTGGAACATCGTGCGTGACACGGCACACGTCACGGAGCATCGTGAAACCCCCTCCCGGTCAGACTCAGTGCAGGGACTCGGCTGCGGCGTCGGCGGCGATGTGCTGCGTGCCGATCCGCTTCCTGAACACCCAGTAGGTCCATCCCTGGTAGAGCAGAACGATCGGGGTGGCGACCCCTGCGCACCAGGTCATGATCTTCAGGGTGTAGGGACTGGAGGAGGCGTTGGTGACGGTGAGGCTCCAGTCCTCGTTCAGTGTGGACGGCATGACGTTCGGGAAGAGCGTCAGGAAGAGCATCGCCACCGCGGCCACGATGGTGACACCGGACAGGGCGAACGACCAGCCTTCCCGGCCGGCCTGATTGGCCGCCAGCGCACCGACCAGTGCCAGGACGGCCACCACCAGCGCGACCAGGCTCTTGGCGTCACCGTTGTCCACCTGCGTCCACACCAGGAAGAGCAGTGCCAGCACGGCGGTGGCGGCGCCCACCCGGAGGGCCAGCGTCCGTGCCCGCTCCCGGATCTCGCCGACCGTCTTGAGGGCGGTGAACACCGCACCGTGGAAGGTGAACAGGGTCAGCGTCACCAGGCCGCCGAGGAGGGCGTAGGGGTTGAGCAGGTCCCAGAAGTTCCCGACGTACTCCAGGTTCTGATCGATCTTCACGCCCCGCACGATGTTCCCGAACGCCACGCCCCACAGGAAGGCGGGGAGGAGTGAGGTCCAGAAGATCGCCGTCTCCCAGTTCCGCTGCCAGTGCTCATCGGACCGCTTCGCCCGGTACTCGAAGGCGACGCCCCGGACGATCAGGCAGAGGAGGATGAGCAGCAGCGGCAGGTAGAAGCCGGAGAACAGGGTGGCGTACCACTCGGGGAAGGCGGCGAAGGTCGCGCCGCCGGCCGTGAGCAGCCACACCTCGTTGCCGTCCCAGACCGGGCCGATGGTGTTGATGAGCACCCGCCGCTCGGTCCGGTCCCGGGCGAGCAGCCTGGTGAGGATGCCGACTCCGAAGTCGAACCCCTCCAGGAAGAAGTAGCCGGTCCACAGGACGGCGATCAGGACGAACCAGACGTCGTGCAGTTCCATGACTGTTGAGCTCCCTCGGCCTAGTACGAGAAGGCCATCGGCTTGTCGGCGTCACGGGAGTCGCCGCCGATCTTCGTGGGCGGATTCCGGTCGGAGTCGGTCAGTTCCGGCGGTCCGGCCTTGACGTACTTGGCGAGCAGTTTCACCTCGATGATCGCGAGGATCGCGTAGAGAGCGGTGAAAACGACCAGCGAGGTGAGGACCTCGCCCTGGGACACTCCGGGCGACACCGCGGCGCGGGTCTGCAGCACGCCGAAGACGACCCACGGCTGTCGGCCCATCTCGGTGAAGATCCAGCCCCAGGAGTTGGCGATCAGCGGGAAGCCCAGAGTCCAGATCGCGATGCGCCAGGACCACTTCGTCAGGTCCGGACCGAGCGCCTTGTTCCTGAACAGGACCAGGTGCGGAACCTCGTCCTCACCGACCCGCAGATGCTGGGGGAGCAGGAACTTCTTGCGGGTCAGCCACAGCCCGGCCGCTCCGACGGCGAGCGAGGCCATACCGAAGCCGATCATCCAGCGGAAGCCCCAGTAGGTGACGGGGATCACCGGGCGGTAGTCGCCCGGGCCGTACTTCTGCTGTTCGGACTTGTTGACGTCGTTGATGCCGGGCACGTACGAGTGGAAGTCGTCGTTGGCGAGGAAGGACAGCAGGCCCGGAACCTCTATGGCGACGTCGTTGTGCCCCTTCTCCACGTCGCCGTAGGCGAAGATCGAGAAGGGCGCGGACTCCTGGCCGTCCCACAGCGCCTCGGCAGCCGCCATCTTCATCGGCTGCTGCTTGAACATGACCTTGCCGAGCGTATCGCCGCTGATCGCGGTGAGCAGACCGGCGATCACGATGGTGACGAGGCCCAGTCGCAGCGAGGTCTTCATCACGGGGATGTGCTTCCTGCGGGCCAGGTGGAAGGCGGCGATGCCGACCATGAAGGCGCCACCGGTCAGGAATGCCGCGGTCAGGGTGTGGAAGACCTGGCTGAGCGCGGTGTTCTGGGTGAGGACTGCCCAGAAGTCGGTGAGCTCCGCGCGCCCCTTCTCCTGATTGATCCGGTAGCCGACCGGGTGCTGCATCCACGAGTTGGCCGCGAGGATGAAGTACGCCGACAGGATCGTGCCGATCGAGACCATCCAGATGCAGGCCAGATGAATCCTCTTGGGCAGTTTGTCCCAGCCGAAGATCCACAGGCCGATGAAGGTCGACTCGAAGAAGAAAGCGATCAGGGCCTCGAAGGCGAGCGGGGCCCCGAAGATGTCACCGACGAAGCGGGAGTAGTCCGACCAGTTCATACCGAACTGGAACTCCTGCACGATACCGGTGACGACACCCATCGCGATATTGATCAGGAAGAGCTTGCCCCAGAACTTGGTCGCCCTGAGGTACTTGTCCTTCTCCGTGCGCACCCAGGCGGTCTGCAGGCCGGCCGTGAGGGCGGCGAGCGAGATCGTCAGGGGGACGAAGAGGAAGTGGTAGACAGTCGTGATGCCGAACTGCCAGCGCGCCAGTGTCTCCGGCGCCAGAGCCAGGTCCACGTCGTTCTCCTTACATCGCCGCGGTACGGCGGCATTTTGCCCCTTTTGCCGCCCTCAATGGCGGAGCAATCGAGACACGCTTGTGAACGCGTTCACATTCACAAGCAATTATGGCGCATGCCCGTTCGATACCGCAGGGGTGGGGGGTCCCTGAGGCGACCCCGACCGGCCCCACCAGGGGGAACCATTGCGCACCTGGCGCCGCACCCCCTCCTGCTGCCGACCGCTCAGAGGGCGCCAGGAACTTCAACACGTCGTTGAATCCGCGGCATGCACACCTCGCACACCGAGACCTGCGTCACGCCGATACGGGTACGGATCTCCTGGTCGGTCGCTGTTCCACGTGAAACCTATGCCCAGTAGGTCGTCGAGCCCGGCACCGCGGCCTTCTCGACGGACGGCCACTCCCTCGCGCTGGCATACAGGCCCACGCCCCTCTCCCTGGAGAAGGAGTACCGCTTGGCGACCCGCTGCAACGTCTCCGGCCGCCTCGACAGCGACCCCGGTCGGCTGGCGACGGTCCACGACGATGACCTGATGCGGGTGGAGGTCACGGACTCCTGACACCCGGCGCAGGCGCGAACAGCGCGGCGTCCGGGTGCAAGACCGGCATCCGAGCGCCGGACGGGCTTCCGGGTGCGGGGATGGGTGCGGGGATGGGCTTCCGGGTACGGGGATGGGCTTCCGAACTCGTGCGGGACAGGCGTCCGAGCTCGTGCGGTGCAGGCCTCACCGCGCTCAGCGGCCACGTGCGATCGGAATCTCGCCCGTGGGCGGGGAGGGATCCGGCCCTGTCGCGGACCCGCACCGGGTAAACGGCGGAGCCGGCCGCGACCGGCGCTGGGCCTCTCGCCGGCCAGGCCTACCACTCCGCGTGGAACTCTCCCCGCCGCCTTCAGGAACTACCGCTCCTTGCGGAGCTCCCCCGCCACCTTCAGGAAGATGTCGTTCGCCTCGTTCTCCCCGATGGTCACGCGCACCCCCTCGCCCGGGAACGGCCGGACCACCACACCGGCCTGTTCACACGAGGCCGCGAAGGCGGCGGTCTGCTCGCCCAGCCGCAGCCACACGAAGTTGGCCTGGGTCTCGGGCACCGTCCAGCCCTGGGCGCGCAGCGCGTCCACCACTCGCGTGCGCTCGCACACCAGCGAACCGACCCGCCCCAGCAGCTCGTCCTCCGCCCGCAGGGAGGCGACGGCCGCCTCCTGCGCCAGTTGGCTGACCCCGAAGGGCACCGCCGTCTTGCGCAGGGCAGCCGCCACCGGCTCGTGGGCGATGGCGAAACCGACCCGCAGGCCGGCCAGGCCGTAGGCCTTGGAGAAGGTGCGCAGCACGCAGACGTTCGGCCGGTCGCGGTACAGCTCGACGCCGTCCGGAACCTCCTGATCGCGGATGAACTCCCGGTAGGCCTCGTCCAGCACGACCAGCACGTCCCCGGGCACCCGGTCCAGGAACCGCTCCAGTTCGGCCCGGCGGACGACCGTACCCGTGGGGTTGTTCGGGTTGCAGACGAAGATCAGCCGGGTGCGCTCGGTGATGGCGTCGGCCATCGCGTCCAGGTCGTGCACATCGCCCGGTGTCAGCGGCACTCGCACGGAGGTGGCCCCGCTGACCTGCGTGATGATCGGGTAGGCCTCGAAGGAGCGCCAGGCGTAGATGACCTCGTCACCCGGGCCGGACGTCGCCTGGAGCAGTTGCTGGGCGACTCCGACCGAACCGGTTCCGGTGGACAGGTGGGAGAGCGGGACGCCGAACCGGTCGGAGAGCTCGTTCATGAGCGCGGTGCACGCCATGTCGGGGTAGCGGTTGAAGGAGTCGGCTGCGGCCGTGACACTCTCTATCACGCCGGGCAGCGGGGGGTAGGGGTTCTCGTTGGAGGACAGTTTGTAGGCCACCGGGCCACCGGCCGCGGCGGGCTTGCCCGGCTTGTAGGTGGGGATACCCTCCAGCTCAGCGCGCAGCTTGGGGCTCGTCTCGCTCACCGCAGTCCTCCTCGCGACCACCGGCGGCCCCGTCACCGCCGCCGGCATCCAATACTGCTCACCCTATGAGGATTCCGCGCGGCTGCGTACAGGTGAGCGGGGAAAAGCCGGTTCCGGGCACGAAACCTCACCGCCCCTCCGCCCTCCCTCGCAACAGAGGCATCAGCACATGAACGCCTTCGAAGTGCGCGAATCGGGGGGCGCGCATCACATATATCTACGCGCCGGTGGCTCGCGCCGTAGCGCGCATCCCTCGTGAAGGTGAGTTGAGACCTCTTCGAAACATCACGAGCTTGGCAGGCCTCCGCGCGTCGACACGGCATGTCTTGTTGTTGAAACTTTCAACTGCCTTGATTTCCATGGCAGTTGCCCGCTTATGATCATGCAGAAACGTGCCTGTCAATGCGTGCATATGCGTCCGCCCTACCCCACCGCATGAGCCCTACTATCGGCTCGCCATGACAGCAGCAGGGAAGCACCAGGTGAGCCGCGCGGAAACCTCACGCCGAGGAAGCCGGCCGGGCCGGGCGGGCATCAGAGACGTGGCCGCCGCCGCCGGAGTCTCCATCACGACCGTCTCCGATGCCCTGAACGGCAAAGGCAGGCTCCCCGATGCCACACGGCGCCATGTCCGCGAGGTGGCCGAGCGACTCGGCTACCGGCCTTCCGCGGCGGCCCGCACCCTCCGCACCGGTAAATCGGGCCTGATCGGCCTGACGGTGACGACATACGGGGATGAACCTTTCACCTTCACAGAGTTCGCGTACTTCGCGGAGATGGCGCGCGCCGCCACCTCCGCCGCGCTCGCCCGCGGATACGCGCTCGTCATCCTCCCCGCGACCTCCCGCCACGACGTGTGGTCCAACGTCGCCCTGGACGGCACGGTCGTCATCGACCCCTCCGACACGGACCCGGTCGTCAGCGAACTGGTCAAACAGGGTTTACCGGTGGTCTCGGACGGCCGGCCGGCCGGCACTCTCCCGGTCACCGCCTGGGTGGACAACGACCACGAAGCCGCCGTCCTCGGCATCCTGGACCACCTGGCCGACGCCGGAGCCCGCCGCATCGGACTCCTGACCGGCACGACGACGGACACCTACACACACCTGTCGACCACCGCCTACCTGCGCTGGTGCGAGCGGGTGGGCCAGGATCCGGTCTACGAGGCCTACCCCGCGCACGACCCCTGTGCCGGCGCCGTCGCCGCGGACCGGCTGCTGGCCCGGCCGGACCGACCCGACGCCGTGTACGGCCTGTTCGACCCCAACGGCACCGATCTGCTCGCCGCCGCCCGCCGGTACGGACTGCGCGTCCCCGAGGACCTGCTGCTGGTGTGCTGCAGCGAGTCCACGGTCTACGCCAGCACCGAGCCGCCCATCACGACCCTGTCCCTGAAACCCCGGCGCATCGGCACCGCCGTCGTCCAGCTGCTCATCGACGCCATCGAGGGACTCGAATCGGACCAGCCGGTCGAGCAGGTGATACCGACCGAGATGATCGTGCGCACCTCCTCCCAGCGCCGGGCCCCGCGGAGGACGGTCAGCCCGCCCCGAGCGCCGGAGGAAGGGTGACGGAGGCCGACCGGAACGGCTGCGCCCCGGGCCCGCAGCACCGGCCGGGAGGCTCCCTGGAGGGTCGGCCGGACCGTCGGGGCGGGCGACGGCACCGTGTGCACACGGGGGCCGGACGCCTCCCGGCGGCGCCGTCGGTCGCCCGCAAGGCGGCGCGCCGTCCGCACGGCATGGTCTCCCGGTTCCCGGTACCTCGGGACCCGGCGGCCCCGGGGACGCCCGGCGGGTCACACCTTCCCAATCGGGGCGAAAGCCACGGTGAACCGGAGTCTTGCTCCGATTCACCACCCCTGGGTCATCACACGGCGCGATCCGCGTTCCTATGATGGGCCCACGACACCGCGGGCCGCTGCGACCAGGCAGTCCGATGCGGTGCAGCTGCGGCGCGATGGTGGAGGGGTCGATGACTCAGGGGGCCGGTCAGGGATCCGAGGCGGAGCGGACGGCGACGCTGCGCGACTTCCGGGTGCCGGCGTACGTCCACGAGGCCGGTCCGCACCCGCCCGGCACCGACCCCGAGGAGGCTCTCGGCCCGGCGGACCGGACGGACCCCCCGGAGGGGTACACCCCCACACAGCGCGATCTCCCCGTCATCAATCGGGGTGACACCGTCCAGGTGCCCGTCGGCCCGGCCGCATCCGTACCGGCCCAGCAGCCGGACGTTCGCCCGGGTGCCCTCTACGTGGTCGGCGACGTGCACGGCTACCTCGACGAACTGGTCGCCGCCCTCCGGGCCGAGGACCTGATCGACGCGGACGGGCACTGGTGCGCCGGGACCACCCGGCTCTGGTTCCTCGGCGACTTCACCGACCGCGGCCCGGACGGCATCGGCGTGATCGACCTCGTGATGCGGCTGTCCGCGGAGGCGGCCGCGGCGGGCGGCTACTGCAAGGCGCTCATGGGCAACCACGAGCTGCTGCTGCTCGGTGCGAAGCGGTTCGGCGACACGCCCGTCAACTCCGGTGCGGGCACCGCCACCTTCCAGGCCGCCTGGCTGCTCAACGGCGGCCAGAAGACCGACATGGACCGCCTGCAGGACCACCACCTGCAGTGGATGGCCCGCCTCGACGCGGTCGAGGAGGTGAACGGCTACCTCCTGGTCCACTCGGACACCACCGCCTACCTCGACTTCGGGGACTCGATCGAGGCGGTCAACGACACCGTCCGCGAAACCCTCACCCGCAACGACGCGGACCAGTGCTGGGACCTGTTCCGCAAGCTCACCCGGCGCTTCTCCTTCCGCGACGAGGGCGGCGCCGACGCCGTGCGCTCCCTGCTCGACACCTACGGCGGCAAGCGCATCGTGCACGGCCACAGCCCCATCCCGTACCTGCTGGGCGAGGTCGGCTCGGAGGACGGCGAGGACAGCAGGGACCCCGTCGTCGAGGGCCCGCACGTCTACGCCGACGGACTGGCCATCGCGATGGACGGTGGAGTGACGATGGCCGGAAAGCTGCTGGTCCGGGAACTGCCGCCGCCCGACTGACCTGTCACCTACCGGTCGGACGCCCACCGCGCGCCGACGGCGAACGGCGCAGAACCGGACGCAATTTCCGGAAACCCCCTGTCACCGGTTGCCGTAGCGGCTCTACCATCGGCATGTCCGTAGCAGGCTCCCCTCCGTTTCTGCCCGACGGCTCGTTGGCATGCGAGCCCCAAGCCCTACGGAGCATCGGGGGATGCACATGAACAACCTTCCGCAGCATCTTCTCAGCGAGGACCGCCCGGAATTCGAGCGAATCCTCGATGAGGCGCTGCGCTCCGCACCACACCACCCGGAACTGGCCGCTGTCGGACAACGACTCAACCCGGAACAGTTGCGGACCATGGCGCTCAACGCCACCGCACTCATCACGGCCGCCGCGGCGACCGAGTACCAGCACTACGTCAAGGTCCGCGAGGCGCTCCGCCACCCGGAACCGCCCGCCCCGGAAGCCGACGGCACCGACGACGGGGCGGAGCCGGACACCCGTGCAGCGGGCCTCGCCGCCACGGTCGAAGAGGTCGCCGAAGCATCCGGTGCGGGTGCCGTCGCCGTCGTGGCGGTCCTGGCGCCCGTTCTCGCCGGCACGGCAGCGGTGATATTCCTGCTGGTCGGCTACCTCCTGAAGATGCTGGACCCGCAAGCGGCGTTCGCCCGGACCATGCTCACCGTCGGCTGGGCCTTCGGCGCGCTGACCGCGGTCGCCATCCTCATCGCCACCGCCGGCCTGCTGATCACCGCGCTGCGCAACCGGCCGTCCTCCGACTCCGGCTCCTACAGCGCCGGGCGCAAGGAGGTGGCCCAGGCGCAGAACGCCTGGCGCGAGGCGTTGCTGGACCGCGGCATCCTTCCGTTTCTGCGGGAGGCGCTGGCCGACCCCGGTACGGCCGCGATGCGGGCCACCGCACCGTCGCCGCAAGGACGCATGCCCCGGCTGGGCTACGACCGGCCGGGCTTCAGCAGCCCGGAGGACGGCACCGTCGCCGGCCGGCGCCCCAGTTTCAGCAGCCCCGACTTCAGCAGCCCTGACTTCGGAGGCCCGGACCACCAGCCGGAGTAGCCGAACGACTGCTCCGCGCCGCGAACCGGCCGGGGCCCAGGCCGGCCGGGACGGTTGGGCCGCCCCGGCAGGCGGCACCCGTGAGCGCACCACCACGAGTGCCGCCCGGCGGCCTCAGTCCGCGATCGGCAGATACACCCGGTTCCCGCTCTCCGCGAACTCCTTCGACTTCTGCAGCATCCCCTCGGCGACCTCCTCGGGAGACGCCTCCTCAGCCGCAGCACCGCCGAACCGCTCCGTGATGCTTTGGCTGATCTTCATCGAGCAGAACTTCGGCCCGCACATGGAGCAGAAGTGAGCCGTCTTGGCGGGCTCAGCCGGCAGGGTCTCGTCATGGAACTCCCGTGCCGTGTCCGGGTCCAGGGCGAGGTTGAACTGGTCCTCCCAGCGGAACTCGAAGCGCGCGTCGGACAGCGCGTCGTCCCACTCCTGCGCACCCGGGTGTCCCTTGGCGAGGTCGGCGGCGTGCGCGGCGATCTTGTAGGTGATGACGCCCGTCTTGACGTCGTCCCGGTTGGGCAGGCCGAGATGCTCCTTGGGCGTGACGTAGCAGAGCATGGCCGTACCCCACCAGGCGATCATCGCGGCACCGATGCCGGAGGTGATGTGGTCGTAGGCCGGAGCGACGTCCGTCGTCAGCGGACCGAGCGTGTAGAACGGAGCTTCGTCGCAGATCTCCTGCTGGAGGTCGATGTTCTCCTTGATCTTGTGCATCGGGACGTGCCCCGGGCCCTCGATCATGGTCTGCACGTGGAAGCGCCTGGCGATGCGGTTGAGCTCCCCGAGCGTGCGCAACTCCGCGAACTGCGCCTCGTCGTTGGCGTCCGCGATGGAACCCGGCCGCAGCCCGTCGCCGAGGGAGTACGTGACGTCGTAGGCGGCGAGGATCTCGCAGAGCTCCTCGAAGTTCTCGTACAGGAACGACTCCTTGTGGTGCGCCAGGCACCAAGCCGCCATGATCGATCCGCCTCGCGAGACGATGCCCGTCTTCCGCTGCGCGGTGAGCGGTACGTAGGGGAGGCGGACGCCCGCGTGGACGGTCATGTAGTCCACGCCCTGCTCGGCCTGCTCGATGACGGTGTCCTTGTAGATCTCCCAGGTCAGCTCTTCGGCTTTTCCGTCGACCTTCTCCAGCGCCTGATAGAGCGGCACGGTGCCGATCGGTACGGGAGAGTTGCGCAGCACCCACTCGCGCGTGGTGTGGATGTTGCGCCCCGTGGACAGGTCCATCACCGTGTCAGCGCCCCAGCGTGTCGCCCACGTCATCTTCTCGACCTCCTCCTCGATGGAGGAGGTCACAGCCGAGTTGCCGATGTTCGCGTTGACCTTCACCAGGAACCGCTTGCCGATGATCATCGGCTCGATCTCCGGGTGGTTGACGTTCACCGGAAGTACCGCCCGGCCGGCGGCGATCTCCTCCCGGACGACCTCGGGGGACACGTTCTCCCGGACGGCCACGAACTCCATCTCCGGCGTGATCTCCCCTCGCCTGGCATAGGCGAGCTGCGTCACCGGCGCTCCGTCACGGCTGCGACGCGGCTGACGCGGACGTCCCGGGAAGACGGCGTCGAGGTTGCGCAGACCGCCCCGCGGCGCGGTGTGCTTGATCCCGTCGTCCTCAGGACGGACCGGGCGGCCCGCGTACTCCTCGGTGTCGCCGCGGGCGATGATCCAGTTCTCCCGCAGCGGGACCAGGCCCCTGCGGACATCGGTGTCGACGAGTGGATCGGTGTACGGCCCCGATGTGTCGTACAGCGTGACGGATTGCCCGTTGGTGAGGTGCACTTGGCGGACCGGCACCCGGAGGTCGGGGCGCGAGCCCTCGACGTATCCCTTGTGCCAGCCGATGGACTTCCCGGCCCCCGTATCGGCCGATCCCTCGGCCGCTATCTGAGCGGAGGCAGGCGTGCGTGCGTCCTTGTCGGTCATGAGACCTACTCCCTACGCCGGCATTACCCGGTAACAGGTTCGGCGGTCGACGCAGCGGCCACCGTCTTCGAGATTTCGGTGGAACATCGCTCGTTCCACGTGAAACATCGCAAAGACGGACGTCAGCGCCCTCTCAGCCCGGTGCTCCGAGCTCCCGCGTGTGCAAAGGTGCCTCCACGCTAGCGTCATTTCGGGCGCGGTGAACAGAGGGCCCCCTTTGTTCTTGCGATGATCGCTCGGTGACCACGACTCGTCAGCATGCGTATCCGCCACCGGGACCACAGCCGGGTCCGGACTCGGAGGACCGGACCCCGGATGTCGGAGACGACCACGGACACGGGCACGGGGAGGGCCACCAACACGGTCCAGCGCAAGGGCACGGGCACGGGCACGGGCACGGGCACGGGCACGGGCACGGCCACGGTCCGGCCGCTCCCGTCTCCCGGCACCTGCGCAAGGTCATCGCGGCCGTCCTGGTGCCGTTCGCCGCGGCCGTGGTCGTCGGTCTGGTGGTGCTGTGGCCCGCAGGTGCTCCGCCGCACCAGCGCACCGGCGTGGGATTCGACCGGCAGACCCAGCAGGCGACGGTCACCAGGGTGGACGGGGTGAGCTGCGCGTCCGTCCACGCCGCGGGAGCAGGAGCCCCGGACGGCACGGCCGACGCCGGAGGCGACTCGACCCGGCAGGAAGGGGGCAACGCCTGCCGGAAGGCGACCATCCGGGTGGACACCGGCAAGGACAAGGGCCGCACGTTCACCGAGATCGTCCAGCCGGACCAGTCACGGCAACTGCACAGTGGCGAGAGGGTCGTGGTCGCCTACGAGCCCTCGGCGCCCAAGGACCTGCAGTACTCGGTCGCCGACGTCGACCGCCGGTTCCCGATGGCCCTGCTCGCCGGAGTCTTCGCGCTCGCTGTCGTGATCGTCGGCCGGATGCGCGGGGTGATGGCGCTCGTCGCGCTGGCCATCAGCTTCCTGCTGCTGAACTTCTTCATTCTGCCCGCCATCCTCGAGGGGGCGAACCCGTTGGTGGTGGCGGTGGTCGGATCGAGCGCCATCATGCTGATCGCGCTCTACCTCAGCCACGGGTTGTCCGCGCGGACGTCGGTGGCGGTACTCGGAACCCTGATCTCACTGCTGCTGACCGGGCTGGTCGGTGCCGTGTTCATCGGCTGGGCCGCACTCACCGGCAACACCGACGACAACACGGGCCTGATCCACGGACTCTATCCCTCCATCGACATGAGCGGTCTGCTGCTGGCCGGGGTCATCATCGGCTCGCTCGGCGTCCTCGACGACGTGACGGTCACGCAGACCTCGGCGGTGTGGGAACTGCACGAGGCGAATCCGTCGATGGGATGGCGCGGGCTGTACCGCTCGGCCATCCGCATCGGACGCGACCACATCGCCTCCGTCGTCAACACGCTGGTCCTGGCCTACGCGGGCGCCGCCCTGCCACTGCTGCTGCTCTTCTCGATCGCGCAGAGCAGCGTGGGGACGGTCGCCGGCAGCGAGTTGGTCGCCGAGGAGATCGTGCGCACACTGGTCGGCTCGATCGGTCTGGTCGCCTCCGTGCCGGTCACCACCGTTCTGGCGGCCCTGGTGGTGGCAGCCGACCGCACCCGACCGGTGTCGGCCGGAGCGGGCACGGGCGCGGGCCGGCCGGCGGGTTCACACCCGCCGGCCGCCCTGGCCCGTGGCGGTCGGGGGCGGCGGCGCAAACCCTGACCGGTCGGCCGTCCGCCTGTCGAGCGGTCTGCCCTCGCACCCGGCGCCTGACGACCGGGACGGCTCCGGGGCACTTCCGCATCCCCGGCGTGGCGTCGGCACGGGAGGGCGGAGCGGCCGGCCCGTCCAGGCGGCAGGGCTACGGCTTCACCATCTTGAAGAAGCGTTCCTGCACTCCGGCGACGATGGCGCGGACCGCCTCTGCCGCATGTCCGGCATGCCTCAGCCCGCGTTCTGCTCCTCCGCCAGAATGCGGCCGAGGGCTTCGTCGAGATGGGCGTCGAAGTCGGCGAGGGCGCCCTCCTGCCCCAGCGGCACGAGCTTGTCGGTGCGGTCGAGGAAGGCGAGCAGCGGCGCGGCCGACGAGCGGAACAGCGCATGGTCGCACCCCACCTGGAGCCGGATCAGGACCTCGCCGAGGACGTCCGGTTCGGCGGGTGCGACCTGTACGTCGCCTTCGCCGCACGGCCCGGCGACGCCGTCGATCAGCAGCTCACGACCGAAGGCCCAGGTCACCGGCGCGTCACCGGGCAAGTGAAAGGTCAGCCGCACGGCGTAGGGATCGCGGGTCTCGTAACGCAGTTCCACCGGGATCCGAAAGGAGAGCTCCTCGGACACGAGGAAGCTCATCATGACCTCTGCCTGCACTGCCTCTGCGGACCCGCTCATCGCTTACCCCGTCTTCACTGTCGGCTGGCCGGGAATGACCCCTTGACACTGACGACATTTTGCTCAAAGTGTTCGCTAGATCACAAGGAGTAAGTTTTCAGATGCTGATAGAGATCGCCAGCGTGCCCAGCAGTCGCCCCACCTCGTCGTGCAACCGCCGCGCCGCAGGCAGCAGCCGGTCGGCCCGCTGAACGGGGAGCGAGAGGGCGAACGTCGCGGCGCTGGCCCCCGCGGTGACCGGGATGGCGGCGCAGACCGTCCCCAGCGCGTACTCCTGCCGCTCGAGCACCGGCTCCATCCGCCCCAACCGCTCCAGTCGCCTCAGCAGGGCGCCCCCGTCGGAGACGGTGTAGGGGGTGAGGGACTGCGGCGGATAGCGCTCCAGATGGTCACGTCGGGCCCCGTCGTCCAGTTGGGAGAGCAGACACTGACCGACGGCGTGCGCGTGACCGGTCTGCCGGAAGTCGGCCCATTCCTCGACCGCCGCATTGCCCGGGGTGTCCGAGACGCACATGACATGGATCTCGCCCTCCCGGTAGAGCGCGTAGTACACGGGCACACCGATCACATCACGCCAGTGTCCGACCATCTCCACGATCGTGCTGCGACGTTTCTGCGCCGCTGTACTACTGCCCAGCCGCTCGGCCGACTCACCCAGGAAGAACAGCCCCTTCTCCCGGCGCAGATAGCCTTCGTGCGCCAGCGTCCGGAGCAGGTGGTAGGCCGTGGGAAGGGCGAGCCCGGTCTCGCGGGCCAGCTGTTTGGCGGGAGCGCCGTAGGCGTGCTCGGCAACCGCCTCCAGCAGACGCATCGCACGCTGCACGGAACCGATCAGAGTGGTGGCGGGACCGGCCGGGCCGACAGCGCCGCAGGATGCCGGCCGCTGGAGCGGAGGCGCGACAGGACGGGTCTGCGCCGCCGGCGGGCGCAGGTCCGCGGGTGCGGTGTCAACCGTGACCAAGGATGGCTCCGAAGCGCGAGGGGAGCCCGTGCCGGGGAAACACGGGTGCGGGATGGGCGCCGCGCGCGGGGGTTCCGCGCGGAGTTCCGGACTTTAACCTTCCGTCACCACGGAAGCACAGAATGTCCGGAAAACTTCCCTCGGCCGAGGGAACAGGTGGCCCGTCCGCAACGATCGCCGGTCACCCGGCGCGCTCACCAGTCGTTACGTGAGGACGAACTCGCCGTGAACTTCCGGACCACGTAGATCAGGCCACCGACCAGCGCGACGAACACCAGCGCCTTGAAGAGCAGGCTGATCACGATGCCCAGCACTGTGACTATCAGGCCACCGAACACGACCAGAGCGATGACCGGCACCGCGATCCACTTCACCCACCACGGGAGCCCCGCGAAGATCTCCTGCATCGTCCTCGCCTCAACCTCTCCGCCCGTCCTGGTCCGGGCCGTCGAACCCGGTGCGTGCCGGGGATCGTTGCTGTCCTGCTTCGATGCTAGGGCGCGCGGGAGCGGGACGGGCGCTCTCCGTCCCCCGTACTCCCCTGACCGATCCCCTAGGGATCCCGGGACCGCCCGTCAGCTCTCCGGAGGAGAGAAGACCACGAGCACCCTCAGATCCTCGCTGATGTGGTGGAACCTGTGGGTGGTTCCGGCGGGCACGTACACGACGCTGCCGCGGGCCACGTCGGAGGTCTCCGTGCCGACCGTGAGGGAGGCCCGCCCGCTCACGACGACGTACACCTCGTCCTGGCGATGCGGCTGCTGCGGATCGCGGTCGCCGGCGTTCAGCGCGTACAGGCCGACCGACATGTTCCGTTCCCGCAGGAACTGCAGGTAGGCACCGTCGTTGGCGGCGCGCTCCGCCTCCAGTTCGTCCAGTCGGAATGCCTTCATCGCGGTCGTCCGCCCCTACCTCTCACACACATCTGCTCACGGCCGGTTCTGTCTGCCACGATCAGACACATGAAGAATTTCGTAGTCAAGACGATCGCAAACGCCGGCGCCCTGGCAGTCGCCGTATGGCTGCTCGACAAGATCACCCTGACTGGGGACAGCACGGGCAAGAAGATCGGCACCCTGCTTCTCGTGGCCCTCGTCTTCGGTCTGGTGAACCTCCTCGTCAAACCGATCGTGAAGGTCCTGACCTTCCCCCTGTTCATCCTCACGCTCGGTCTGGTGACCCTCGTCGTCAACGCGTGCATGCTGCTGCTGACTTCTTGGCTGTGCGATCAGCTCGACCTGAGTTTCCACGTCGACGGCTTCTGGGCCGCCCTGCTGGGCGGACTGATCATCTCGATCGTCTCCTGGGCCCTGAACATCGTCCTTCCCGACGGGGACTGAACCGCATGACCTATCGCGTTTGTTTCGTCTGCACCGGCAACATCTGCCGTTCCCCGATGGCCTCCTCCGTCTTCCGCGCCCGCGTCGCGGAGGCCGGCCTCGACGGCCGGGTCGAAGTGGAGAGCGCCGGCACCGGTGGGTGGCACGAGGGCGACGGTGCGGATCCCCGTGCCGTCGCGGTCCTGCGGGACAACGGCTACGAGACCGAGCACACCGCCCGCCGGTTCGAGCCCTCCTGGTTCTCCGGACTCGATCTGGTGATCGCCCTGGACACCGGTCATCTCAGGACTCTGCGACACCTGGCTCCCACCGAGGCAGCCGCGGCCAAGGTGCGTCTGCTGCGCTCCTACTCCGGCGCAATGGCCCCCGGGGCGGGCGGCGGCTCGGCGCCCGGCGCCTCCGCGCCCGAGCTCGACGTGCCCGACCCGTACTACGGGGGCACGGACGGCTTCGAGGAGTGCCTGGAGATGGTGGAGGCGGCGAGCACCGGACTCCTCGCCGCGGTACGCAAGGATCTGGAAGGACGGGCGGCATGAGCACTCCCGACACGGGCGACGGCACGCGCGCGGTACGGGCGGGGCTGCCCGATCCCGTGAAGCACGAGCCGACCCTGCCCGGTCCGACGTTCGCCGCCCACTTCCATCTGCCGGGCGACCCGACCGGCCCGTACACCTACGGCAGAGACGAGAACCCCACCTGGACGCTGCTGGAGCGGGCCATCGGCGAGCTGGAGGCGCCGGGTGCGGATGCGGAGACGCTGGTCTTCGCATCCGGCATGGCCGCCGTCTCCGCAGTCCTCTTCTCCCAGCTGCGCACCGGGGACGCGGTCGTGCTGCCCGACGACGGGTACCAGGCGCTGCCGCTGGCCCGCGCCCAGCTCGAGGCGTACGGCATCGAGGTACGCACCGCGCCCACCGGCGGGGACGCCCAACTCGACGTCCTCGACGGCGCGAAACTGCTGTGGATCGAGTCGCCGTCCAACCCCGGCCTGGACGTGTGCGACATCCGCAGGCTCGCCGAGGCGGCACACGCACGCGGCGCGCTCGTCGCCGTGGACAACACGCTCGCCACTCCACTCGGGCAGCGACCGCTGAGTCTGGGTGCCGACTTCGCCGTTGCCAGCGGGACCAAGCAGCTCACCGGCCACGGCGATGTCCTGCTCGGCTATGTCGTCGGCCGGAGGAACGAGGCCATGGCCGGGGTACGGCGCTGGCGCAAGATCGTCGGGGCGATTCCGGGCCCCATGGAGGCCTGGCTCGCGCACCGTTCGATCGCCACGCTGCAACTGCGCGTCGACCGGCAGAACGCCACCGCCCTGCAGGTGGCCGAAGTCCTGGGGAAGCATCCCGACATCGCCCGGATGCGCTACCCGGGACTGCTCGACGATCCTGCGCACGAGATCGCCTCGCGGCAGATGCAGGGCTACGGCTGCGTCGTCTCCTTCACCCTTTCCACCCGGGCGCGGGCCGACCGCTTCCTCGAAGCACTGCGGCTCGTGGACGACGCCACCAGTTTCGGCGGGGTGCGGTCCACCGCCGAGCGGCGGGGACGCTGGGGCGGCGACGCCGTGCCGGAGGGGTTCATCCGGCTCTCGGTCGGCGCCGAGGATCCCGACGACCTGGTGGCGGATGTGCTGCGGGCGCTGGAGGAATCGGCACG